>JAULXA010000114.1:10614-21464 GCA_032118875.1 Flavobacterium sp. | reverse complement strand
GCAGTTTGAGTAATAAATGGTACTAAATTTTGAGGAACTCCTAAAGGTAATTCTCCAATTTCAGCCGTTTCATGTGCGCCAATTGGATTGAAATATCGTAAAAGTATGGAATTCATATTCGTTACTTTCGCAACATCTGTGATAATTTCTTCACCAATTTGCTTGGTGTTTCCGTAAGGCGACAGTGCAGGTTGAACGGAAGCGTTTTCTGTAATCGGCATCACTTCGGCTTGACCGTAAACCGTACAAGAAGAACTAAAAATGAAATTCGCGTTCTCTAATTTTGTGATTTCTTGCAGTACGTAAACCAACGCGTTAATGTTGTTTTCGTAATATAATAACGGATTTTCAACACTTTCACCAACCGCTTTACTTGCAGCAAAATGGATCACTCCAGAAATATCTGAATATTTTTTAAAGAAACTTTGAACAGCAGCTTTCTCTCGTAAATCAATGTTTTCGAAAATTGGTTTTTTACCAGTAATGCGCTCAATTCCATCTAAAACTTCAATAGAAGAATTCGATAAATTGTCAATAGCAATTACTTCAAAACCTTCATTTTGTAATTCAACCACAGTATGAGAGCCAATAAAACCTAAACCTCCTGTTACTAGTATCTTCATTTTTTTATTTTAAAAATTCTAAAACCGTTTCGGTAATAAATTTAATTTGTTCGTCATCTAATTCCGTATGCATTGGCAACGCAATTACTTCTTTACATAACTGATTCGTGACTGGAAAATCTTCTTCTTTGTAACGAACATCTGCATACGCTTTCTGACTGTGTAATGGAATTGGGTAATAAATCGCACAAGGAATTCCTTTTTCTTGTAAATGAGCTAATAATGCATCGCGTTTTCCATTCGTAATTCTGATTACATATTGATGAAATACGTGACAATCGCAACTTTCGCAAATAGTTGGTGCAACAATGTTTGGATTCACACCTAAAGCTAAAGTATATTTTCTAGCCGCATCTTGTCGAGCTCTGTTGTATGTATCTAAATGCGGTAGTTTGGCTTTCAAAACACCAGCTTGAATACTATCTAAACGTGAATTTACACCCACCACATCATGATGATATCTTTCGTACATTCCGTGATTTACAATTCCTCTAATGATATGTGCTAAATTGTCATCATTCGTATAAATAGCACCACCATCACCATAACAACCTAAGTTTTTAGATGGGAAAAATGAAGTTGCCGCCACATGTCCGATTGTTCCCACTTTCTTTTTCACACCATCTTTGTTGGTATAATCTGCACCAATAGCTTGCGCGTTATCTTCAATTACAAATAAATTATGTTCGTTTGCAATTTCCATAATCGCATCCATATTTGCAGCACGACCAAATAAATGAACAGGAACGATTGCTTTTGTTTTTGGAGTAATCGCTTTTCTAATTCCGTCAAGCGAAATATTCATGTTGTTCATGTCAACATCCACTAAAACTGGAGTCAATTGCAATAAAGCAATTACTTCAACCGTTGCAGCGAACGTGAAATCAGCAGTAATTACTTCATCACCAGGTTGTAAACCTAAACCCATCATCGCAATTTGAAGCGCATCGGTTCCGTTAGCACAAGGAATAACGTGTTTCGTACCTAAGTAGTTTTCTAAATCAGCTTGAAACTGATGTACCAAAGGTCCGTTTATATAAGTGTTGTTTTCTAAAACGTCTTGAATAGAAGCATTAACTTCTTCTTTTATTTTTTCGTATTGACTTTTTAAGTCAACCATTTGTAATTTTTTCATAATCCTAATATAATTAAGTGTAGCAAAAGTAAGAAATTCTGCTTACATTTTTTGAGTTACATAAAAGAAACGTAATTTAGCCTCATAAAATATTTATATGCTATTTATTTATAACCTTGTTGTGCTTTTTGCTGCTCAAATTTTAAAGCTTTTGGCGCTTTTTAGTCCGAAAATAAAATTGTTTGTGGAAGGTAGAAAAACAGTTTTTCAATCTATAAAAGATAAAATTCATCCAGACGACCATGTATTTTGGTTTCATGCCGCATCTTTAGGTGAATACGAACAAGGTTTACCAGTAATTGAAAAAGTAAAAGAACAATTTCCACATCATAAAATTGTAATCACTTTTTTTTCGCCTTCAGGTTATGAGGTTCGAAAAAATAATGCAATTGCTGATGTTACGGTGTATTTGCCTTTAGATTCAAAAGCCAATGCGAAGCAATTTTTAGATTTGGTGCATCCAGAAAAAGTATTTTTTATTAAGTACGAATTTTGGCCCAATTATCTACACGAAATAAAAGAAAGAAATATTCCAACGTATTTAATATCAGGAATTTTTCGCGAAAAACAAGTCTTTTTTAAATGGTATGGCGGTTTTTACAGAAACGCTTTGCGAACTTTTGATTACTTTTTTGTGCAGAATGAAAAATCTAAAATTTTATTGCAATCTATTGGTTTTACTAATGTAAAAGTTTCTGGTGATACGCGTTTTGATAGAGTAGTGGCCATTTTGGAAAAAGACAATACTTTAGATTTTATTGAACAATTTAAGAATAACCAAACTACAATTGTAATTGGAAGCAGTTGGCCAAAAGATGAAGAATTATTGGTCAATTTCATCAACCAATCTGCTGATAATGTCAAATTTATCATTGCGCCACATAATATCAAATCGGAACAAATTCAGAATTTGCAAAAATCTATTACAAAAAAAACGATTTTATTTTCGGGAAAAGAAAATCAGAACCTATCAGATTTTCAAGTTTTCATTATAGATACAATTGGAATTTTAACCAAAATATACAGTTATGCCGATATTGCATATGTTGGCGGTGGTTTTGGGAATCCAGGCGTACATAATATTTTAGAACCTGCTACTTTCGGAATTCCAATAGTAATTGGTCCAAATTATTCTCATTTTGCTGAAGCGACTGCTTTAGTTGGTTTGCAAGGTTGTATTTCTATTAAAAGTCAATCGGAATTAAATGAAACGTTTCATTTATTGCTTCAAAACGAAGACGAACGTTATGAAAAAGGACATATTTGCAGCACATTTGTTCAAATGAATAAAGGCGCAACAGAAAGTATGTTAAAACATATTAAATTTTAAATAAATGAATCAAAAAATCACATTACTTTTTGAAAAAGTAAGGCTGTTATTTGTTAATTATCCTTTTGTTTTACTAATGTCTTTGGCAATGGTAATAACGGTAATTTACGGAATTGAATTCGAGCCAAAAAAAGAAAATGCATTGGTGTTAATTAAGTTAGGATTGACTTTTTCACTTGGTATTTCTTTACAATTTGCTTTAAAAATGTTTTCGCAAAGATTTAAAAACGGAATGATTTGGCAATTATTGGGCTTTCTATTTTTGGTTTTGTATTACTTTGTTTTCCCAGATAATGAAAAAGATTTTTCTGAATTTTACGTTTTTATTATTATTCCGGCATTCCTACTTTCTCACTTACTAGTTGCTTTTGTAGCCTTTACAAAAAAAGAAAATTCGGAAATTAATTTTTGGCAGTATAATAAAAATTTATTCGTAAACTTATTTCTAACAGCTGTATTTACAGGTGTGTTAATTGGAGGTGTAGAGCTTGCTATTTTGGCGGTACAAGAACTTTTTAATGTGGATTTTGAGGGTAAAACTTATGCTGAAACCTTTTTTGGATTAGCCATTTTCGGAAGCACTTTTATATTTTTACTTTTCAATGAATCTGGACTTGATTATTTGGAAAAAGAAGGGAATTACCCCGTTGTTTTAAAGTTTTTTACACAGTTTATCTTAATTCCACTTTTGATACTTTATGTAGTTATTTTATATTTTTATTGTGCAAAAATTGCAATAAATTGGGAATTGCCAAGAGGCTGGGTTTCTTATTTAGTTTTAGCGTATTCAATTGTAGGGATTTTAGCGTTACTATTGGTTCATCCATTAAAAGAACTAAAAGTTAAATCTTGGATTGTTATTTTTAGTAAATTGTTTTATTACACGTTAATACCATTAATAGTTTTATTATTCGTTGCGATTTTTACAAGAGTACTTCAATATGGCTACACGGAACCAAGATATTTTGTGTTGTTACTTTCAGTATGGCTTACGACAGTTGTTTTGTATTTTGTATTTTATAAAAAATCGACAATTAAATTTATTCCAATCTCTTTGTTTGTTTATGGAATATTTGCTTTAGTTTTTCCTTATTTAAATGCGTTTTCAGTTTCTAAAAGAAGTCAGGAAAAGGAATTATTGGAAGTTTTAACAGAAAATAAATTATTAGTAAATAATAAGATTAATTTTGAAAAATTGGTTACAGATTCAATTGCAAAAAGCGTTGAAAGTAAAATGGAGTTTTTAAGCAAACGATTTGACAATGAATTTATTGATACGTTTTTAAATGATAAAGTGAAAGCAAAAGCCAAAACGGAGAAATATTGGTATCAAAACTTGTTCAAAAATGTAAACTATACTAAAGTTCAAAATAATATGAATTCTTTCTTAAGAATTTATACAGATAACCAAATTCTAAAAATTAATGACTATGATTTTATTCTAAATCAAGAACAATACGGAGGAAATATTGAAACCAAATTGAATAATGACGCGCTAAGTATTACCCATTCATTTGGAGAAAAAACAACTTTTGAGATTAAAATTAATGATACATCTAAAGAAATTTCGCCATTAATAGAAGAAATTTGTAAAAAATACAAAAACTCTTCAAGAGACGTTTTGGTTGACGATTTATCTGTAATAATTAATTTAGATAAGTATCAAATTAAGGTAATTTTTAACTCAATTGAATGGAATAAAGATCAAAACACTTATGTTTACGGTAACATAATCTACTTAATAAAGACAAATTAAAAAACGTTAAACCCAATATATATGAAATTTTTAAAATTATTCTTACTACTATTTATCGTTCAGGTACATGCCCAACAAGGCGGAATGTGGATTCCTTCTTTGTTAAAAGGAATGAACGAAAATGAAATGAAAGCTTTAGGTTCTAAACTTACAGCGGATCAAATTTATTCCATTAACAAATCTTCTTTAAAAGACGCGGTTCCTCAGTTTGATGGCGGTTGTACAGCAGAAATGATTTCTTCAAAAGGATTGTTATTAACCAATCACCATTGTGGTTACGATAATATTCAAAGTCATTCTACAGTAGAACACGATTATTTAGCTAACGGTTTTTGGGCTTATAAAATGGACGAAGAATTACCAAACCCAGGTGTGGTAGTGACTTTCATTGTGAGAATTGACGATGTGACAACAAAAGTATTTGAAGGAGTTGCTGGCTTGACTTCAGAAGCTGAAAAGCAAAAGAAAATTCAAGAAAATATTGCGGCATTAAACAAATCGTATGTAAGAGAAGCTTGGCAAGATGTTTTAGTTCGTTCTTTTTACGATGGAAATCAGTATTTATTATTCATTACAGAAAACTTTAAAGATATTCGTTTGGTTGGTGCGCCACCAAGTTCAATTGGGAAATTTGGTTCAGATACAGACAATTGGGTTTGGCCACGTCATACAGGAGATTTCTCTTTATTTAGAGTGTATGCGGATAAAAATAATCGTCCAGCAGAATATTCTAAAGACAATGTGCCTTATACGCCAAAACACTTTTTCCCAGTTTCTGCCAAAGGAATTAAGGAAAACGATTTTACAATGGTTTTAGGTTATCCTGGAAGAACGACAGAATATTTACCTTCTTATGCTGTAGAACAAATTGTAAACGATTTAAATCCAGCTCGTATTGAAGTACGTGATGCGGCTTTAAAAGTGCAAGATGGTTTTATGAGAAGAGATCAAGCAATCAAGATTCAATATGCTTCTAAATATGCTTCCATTGCTAATGCTTGGAAAAAATGGATAGGTGAACGTAAAGGTTTAATCAAATCGAATGCAGTAGGAGCGAAGCAGAAATTTGAGACAGCTTTAACTGATAAAATTACGAAAGCTGGTAAACAAGCAGAATACGGAACTTTATTGTCGGATTTTGCTAAAAACTATGCAGAGATTAAAGAATATGCCATTGCAAGAGATTATTACAGTGAAGTGGTTTTGCGCCATACTGAAATTTTAAATTTCGGTTACAAATTGTTTCAATTGGAACAAGTATATCATTCAAAAGGAGAACAATCTTTTAATGATAGAAAAAAGAATTTAATAGAGAGTTTTGAACCTTTATATAAAGATTTCAATGCGCAAGTAGATGAAAAAGTATTCGAAAAACTAATTGATATTTACAGTAAAAAATCGCCACAACAATTTTTACCAGCGAGTTTAAAAGAAATTAATGCGACGCAAGTAGCTGCAGATATTTTTAAATCTTCAAAATTAACTTCTTATACGGGGTTAAAAGAATTATTAGCTGGTGATGCGAAAACGGTTTTAGAAAGATTAAATCAAGATAAAGGATTTGCTTTTGTGAAAACATTGGCTGAAGCTTACAATAAAAACGTAGCACCTAAATATGATGAAATCAATTTAAGAAATGTAGCGACGCAACGTACATACATGAAAGCGATTTTAGAATTAAGTCCGAAATCAGATCGAATTTTCCCTGATGCCAATTCTACTTTACGTGTTACTTATGGAAAAGTGAAAGGGTATAAGCCAAGTGATGCGGTAGTTTACACGCCGTTTACGAATTTAGATGGAGTGATGGAAAAATATGTTCCTGGTGATTACGAATTTGATGTACCACAAAAATTAATTGATTTGTACAACGCGAAAGATTATGGTAAATATGCGGAAAACGGTAAAATGCCCGTAGCCTTCATTGCGACGAACCATACAACTGGTGGAAATTCTGGAAGTCCGGCTTTAGATGCTAACGGAAATCTGATTGGTTTAAACTTTGATAGAGTTTGGGAAGGTACAATGAGTGATGTATATTATTCTCCAGATATTTGTAGGAATATTATGGTTGATACGCGTTATATTTTATTTATCATAGATAAATTTGCTGGTGCAAAAAATCTAATTGATGAAATGAAAATCATTTATAATCAACCAAATACGTCAAAAAAAGCAAAAAAATAAAGTTTGGCACGGTAGTTGCAAAATGCATTTCGGACAACAAAGAAAAAATAATTTAAAAAAAAGTCAAAAAAGTATTTGTCATTTAAATTTTTTTATATCTTTGCTCCATAAATAATTAACCTTTATAATAAAATTAAGATGAAAAAAGTTGTTTTAAGCATTGCATTCGTTGCTGCAGTATTAGTTTCTTGTAACAAAAAAGCTGATGAAAATACAAACGCTGATTCTGCTGCTGCTGTAGTTGATTCTGCTGCTGCTGTAGTTGATTCTGCTGCTGCTGTTGTTGATTCTGCTGCTACTGTAGTTGATTCTGCTGCTGCAAAAGTTGAAGAAGTTAAAGAAGAAGTTAAAAAATAATATTTGACCTTCTTTTCGAAAAGAAATCAATCCCGATGTAAATCGGGATTTTTTTTTGCTCAAAATGTAATAAAATAGCGAAGTAACTTGCTACGTTAAAAACATATCATTGATATAGATTGCTGGAATAGTTATTGCTTGCTGTAGGTTTTGGAATTACCCGAATACATCTTCAGCAGGTGGGAAAATATCTTGAGATTTAGAAAAATCTAAATATTCGGCTTTAGCGCCATACTTTAAAATTTCATTAATACCTTTTTCAAGCATTAATTGTGTGGAGTATTTTCGGCTAACGGCTACTTCTTTGTCATTTAAAATAATTTTGAAGTAAAATTTCCCAGCTGGCGAACGGAAACGCATAAAAAACAATTTATCAATTGATTTCTTAAGTACTTCAATTTCGTCTTCGCATTCAAAACGCAATTCAAAAGCGTTGCTAATAAAAATGGTTTTTCCTCTACGAGTATTTAACTCGTATTTATAATGTCCGCTAAGTTTTTTACTGATTACAAAGGTTGCCATTTGTATATGAATGTATTTGAAGCGAAGATAGTATATTATTGTATTTTTTGAAATTCAAATACTAAAAAAAAATCGACTCATGTGAATGAATCGATTTTTAATTGAAGCTTTATGTTTCATTTATTTTTTAATCACTGCGTATTTTTCAATATTTACTAAATCTGATTTGTCATCATAATATTCAATAACTAAGTTTCCTTGTGTGTCAAAATAACCAATAGCGGTTCTGTTTTCAGATCTAAAAATATAACTATTTGTTGAAGTTTTTCTTAATAAAGCAGGTTTCATTTCTCCATGAGTAATGATATAACCTGAAGGGTCAAGATCTAATTTGTAAATTCTTCCATTTGATTCGTAATAAGAACTTCTATCTACATCAACTGTTCTTGTAGTTCCGTCTGGATTTGTTATTTTTGTGGTTTTAGTCACTGTAACTGGAGAATCTACTACAGGAATATTAATTGTATTCGATTTTTCTTCACCTAAAACAATTTTTTGATCTTTTTTAATCACTTCAGTTTTAACTGTTTTATGTACTCCTTCTGAATCTTTAACCGTAGTGGTTTTTGTTTTTACTTCAGTTTGTGTATTTTGTGCTTCAATTTGCATCGAGAACAAAAATGCTATTGCGGTTAATGTTACTAATTTCATGTCTTTATTTTGTTAGATTGTTATAGTACAAATTTACACAATCGCACAAATTAGATTTATCACAATTTCAAGAAAAAGTTTCATAATTCACAGATAAATAGCATTTTAGTGATTTATGAAGTAATTTTATCAATTAAAACCCAAATGTCTTTAACCCGCAAATCTCTTTTCTTTATACTGATAATTTTATGTTATCAGCTTTCGTTTGCACAAAAAAATGAGGTTAAGAAGGATTCTTCAAAAGGATATCGTGATATTGAAAAATATTCAAAAAAAAGAAAGTTTACCAAATTTATTCATAAACTTATTTTTAATCCCGTTGCGAAAAGAACACCTAAAAAACAAAAATCAAAAAAAATACCTGTCAAAAATTATAAAAAATACGAAGGAAAAATAATTCGAAACATAGAAATTACCACATTAGATCCTTTTGGATACTCAGATATTGATTCGACTCAAAAACCAAAAATTTTCGCTCAAAAAGCAGGTAACACTTTACATCTAAAAACCAAAAATATAGCGATTAGGAATTTGCTTTTAATAAAGAAAAACAAACCATTAGATTCATTATTAGTCAAAGAATCGGAAAGGTTAATTAGAAGTCAGCGTTTTATTAGAAGCGTAACAACAGAAACCAAAATTGTTTCCAAAGATTCCGTTGATATTTATATGAGAGTTTTAGATTCCTGGAGTTTGGTTCCAGATGTTTCTCCGTCTGCTTCTAAATCGAAATTTTATCTAAGAGAAAAAAACTTTTTTGGTTTAGGTCACGAATTTTCAAACTCCTATACCAAAAGCCTCACAAATAAAGATAATGGTTATGGGATAAGTTATTTTATTCCAACAATTAAGAACACCTTTATTAGTACCCGATTGAATTATGAAATTGATTTAGAAAGAAATTATGCTAAAGCAATAACCATTGAACGCCCGTTTTTTTCCTCATTTGCTCGTTGGGCAGCCGGAGTTGCATTAGGACAAGATTTGAGTAAAACTCTAACTTTAGATGAAAATGCTGAGGAAGTAATACAGAACTCGAAATTTAATTATCAAGATTATTGGGCGGGTCATGCTTTTCAAATTTTTAAAGGAAATTCGGAATACAATAGAACTACAAATTTTGTTACCAGTGCTCGGTTTTATAATAAAAACTTTATTGAAACACCATTTAACAATCCAGATAGTTTGGATATTTATTCAAGTGAGAAATTATATTTAATCAGTGTTGGAATTACATCAAGGAAATTTACACAAGACAAATTCATCTTTAATTTTAATGTCATAGAAGATGTTCCTTCCGGATTTGTGTATAATATAACAACAGGTTATAAGAAAAGATATGATGATTATAAGTTTTATGCTGGCGGAAGAATTGCACTAGGAGACTATTTTAGATTTGGTTATTTAAGCGGGAATTTAGAGTTTGGAACTTTTTTAGAATCAGGAAAAACCAATCAGACGGCCACGAGTTTGCGACTTATTTATTTTACCAATATGCAAGAAATTGGGAAATGGAAATTCCGACAATTTGTTAAGCCACAATTAATTATTGGAAACAATCGTTTGGATTCTAATTATGATAAGCTTTCATTAAACGGCGCAAATAATGGAATTGATGGATTCGATAGTAAAACCTTATTTGGTACTAAGAAATTATTAATGACGGTTCAAACGCAAGGGTATTCTCCTTGGCGATTAATTGGATTTCGATTGAATCCTTATTTGAGTTATACGGCAGGAATGTTAGGTCAGGAAGACATTGGATTTAGTAAAAGCAAACTGTATTCTCAAATTAGTTTAGGGATAATTATTAGTAATGATTATTTGATATTTAATTCTTTTCAGTTTTCCTTATCCTATTATCCGAATATTCCACCAGGGAATTCTATATTCCAAACCAATTCTATATCTACATCCGATTTTGGATTGCAGAATTTTGAGCTTTCTAAACCCAGTTTAATTACCTATCAATAGGTGTCTTATGATTTTGTGGAATAATTTTAAGTTGTTTATATAAACAAGAAAAGCCGATCCCCCCGAATCGACTTCAAATGTTCTGAAATATTAGATTTCAACCAAATTAGTAGGCTTATTTCTTTCTTTCAATGAAATTTTGATATTTTTAAAAGCGATATACTTTGCTTTTCATTCTTTATTTTTTTCAGAAACCCAATCAATAGCTTCTTGTATTTCTTTGTGTTCAAAACCTTTAAATTCTCCTGGCATTAAATAACTAAAGAAGTCTGTGAAATTTCGTATGGCTTCAACATCTGAAACAATAGCAGCTCT
>JAULXA010000114.1:0-10604 GCA_032118875.1 Flavobacterium sp. | reverse complement strand
ATGTTTAATCCCCATCATAGCGTCTTTCATCCATGCTCCAATTGTAAAATTATTTAATTCAGTTTCTAATATTAATAGGTAATTTAATTTATCTGTGGTATCAATTAATTCTTTTACTTTTGGCATTACAGTTTCACTAAAATCTTTTTCTGTAATTTCTCCAACAGCTTTAAAACCAACAATGTTTTCAGGCAAATTTTGCAAATATTGTATCATACTACTTCTTTTAAATTATTTTTTTACTTTCTTTCAATGAAATTCTTCACAGCAAATTTTAAAACATTACTTAAAATTCTTTTTACAGGATTTTTAGAATGATGATTTAAAAGGTTGTTTTTTAAATAATTTGCACTAAACCCAATTGCTCCAGTTATTAAACTCATTTTCAAACTAGGAGAAGTTATTACTTCTTCAAGAGAGTTTTTTATCAAATTAATAGGTTTGAAACTATCAATTGTAACATAATATTGATCTTTAAGAATAGAAAAATCGGTTGCTTGTTTACTTTTTAAAAGCGCAATTTTTGCAGCGAGTTGTTTTTTTTGATTTATAGTATTCATAGGATATCATTATTATTCATTTTACTGATAATGAAATTACTTACTGGGTTTTTTATCCATTCGTCTTTAAAGATGAAAATCAGTATGGAGATTAATAAATAAGCAAGTCCGACAGCTATGAAACCATAATACATTTCGCCTAAATACGTACCTATAATAAGTGCTAATCCAATATTTATGAACAGTAAAAACATCACAACAACAAGAGTTATAGATAATTTTACGGCTAAATTTGAAAATATATCAGCAGATTTATAAACCGCTTCGTATTTTATTAATTCAAGCGTAGTTTTGCTATAAATTTCTGCTTTTTCAATCAATTTTTCAATTGTTGTCGTGTTGTTTTCCATGATATTTTTATTTTGAATTGACTACATTTTTAGCATCTTCAAATCTTGAATTCACTACATTTTTTGCATCATCTAATAAAGTGTCATATTTATCTGATACATCTTCATATATACCATTAAATTTACCTTTTAAATCATCGGCTAAACCTTGACCTTTATCTTTAATTTTTTTTCTTGTGTTTGAACCTTTATCTGGTGCAAATAATACACCTAATAATGCTCCAACTCCAACTCCTAATACAATGCCTAAGGCTGTTTTTCCTGATTCCATAATTTCTATTTTTAAATTATTGTTTATAAATTTCTTCCTTGTATCAATCTTAATAATATTGCAATAACTGCAATAACTAATAAAATATGAATAATTGATCCGGCACTGTATGCGAAAAAGCCTACTGCCCAAAAAATGATTAAAATAACTGCGATTGTGTATAATAAATTGCTCATAATAGTTTGTTTTTTAGTTTATAATATTGAATATGATAGATATAAATTAATTGCACTGTTTTTTCCGTCAGGGAATGTGTAATTAGTTCCGTTATAATCTCTTTCTTTTCCTACTTTTTGTAATCCGTAATTATAACGAATTCCAAATCCTATGCTATTTGTGTCATAACCGATTCCTACTGAAAGTCCAGTGTCAAATTTGTTATAATCCTCATTATCTAAATTGTTTTCCACATCAAACGCAGTTCCTTGAGAATCGTTAGTTGCTTCTCCATCAATTAAATAAGCGAAGTATGGGCCTGCATGAACATTAAAGTTTTCACTAAGATTAACCACAAACAAAACAGGTAATTCTAAATAATTTAATTTAAAAGTAGAAGTTCCGTTTACAAATGCATTATTGTATTCTAATTGTGCTCCTTTTGTTGTATATAGTAGTTCTGGCTGAATTGCGAATGTTTGAGTAAGTGGTAATTTTGCAAATACACCAACATTAAATCCGGTTAACACATTATTGTCTTCTACATCTTCTGTGTAAAGATTAGAGAAATTTACTCCACCTTTAAAACCGAATTTTGATTTTGATGTGTCTGTAGAAGTTTGAGAAAATGTTACTTGGGATATACTTGTTAAAAGTACCAAGGCAAGAATCGTTTTTAAATGTTTCATTTAGATTGTATTAGTTTATAAATAATTATATACAAAGATTGTTCTATTTGTCTATATTTATATTACACTATTTCTTTGAAAATTTACAATATTCCTACTTTAAGAAAATTAAAAAAACCTATCCTCTAATTTTTAAGTTTGGGGGATAGGTTTTTTATATTTTTAATCTGAAAAAATTCAGAAGGTGGAAATTACTTTTTATTATTGACGGTTAAGTCTTTTAAAGCACTACCTATTTCAGTTACGTCAGATTCAAATTCACGTTTAAAAGAAGCCCAATCTGTTTGATTATTTTCATAATTCGAGATTTTTGTTTTTAATGCTGTGTTTCTGTCTTCTAAAACTTCAATATTTTTCTTGTAAGTAGCGTCAAAAGTCGTTCCAGGCTTGTTAATTGCTTTTTTTAATTCAACAATTCGAGCTTCGTTTTCGGCAATAGTTTTATTTGCTTCTGCTTTAAACGTTTGCCATTCTGCATCGTTCGCTTTTGTAATAGCGTCATTATTGATATCTTCAGTAACATCTTCTAAATTTTCCTTTGCATCTTGCACATTTTCAATAGCATCTTCTTCTTTTTCCGTATTCGATTTACAACTAGTAAATACACTTCCTGCCATAAATGTGGCAACAGCAAGAACTAAAATTGATTTTTTCATTTGTAACGTTTTAAATGTTATAACTTTTCAATTAATTTCAGTAATTCTTCTTTAGATTTTCCTAAAGTGATTTGAAGCTTTCCTAACATTTCATCTTTTTTACCTTCTACAAATAACAAATCATTGTCTGTTAATTGAGCGAATTTTTGTTTGAGTTTCCCTTTTTGTACTTCCCAATCTCCTTTTAATTCTGTTGTGTTCATATTTATAAATTTTACATTAAGAATTAATTTTCTTAATTTCAAATAAGCGTAATCTGTTTTTTTATTTCTTTTAGATTAAGTACTAGAAACGAAATCTAATTCCTAAAGCGATATCTGGACCAAAACTATTTTCTCTAAATGAATCTGAATTGAAATACATTTCTGGTCTAAAATCTAATGATAATTGAATTGGAATATCAAAATTATATTCGATACCAATATCTCCAGCAACTAAAGCAAAAGCCCCACTATCGTTATCGAAATCAGTATTGTTGTTATTGTCATCATAACTCCAACTTCCAACTCCACCACCAATACCTGCATACCAGTTGAATCCACCATCAATGTTCCAAACCCATTGGTATAAACCAACTAATTTTACAGCGTCAACATTGTTACTGTTTCTCCATCCTAAGTCTAATTCTAATCTATTGTTTTCAGCTAGTTTTCTTTGGTAAGAAAGTTCTCCACCAAATCCGTCATTATCTCCAAGACGTAAACCAAATGCATTTTTTGAAGTGTTTTGTGCTTGTGCGCTGAATGATAATCCAATTATCAAACTAGCAACTAAAAAAATTTTTTTCATAAGTAAGTTTATTGTTATTTTTATTAATGTAAAGGTCATGTATTATTGTCCTTTCAGGGTTATATAATTTGAAGCAAAACTTATAAAATTCCTACTTTTAAATCTGATTGTCTGTGTTGGCCTCATCCATTTTATGATTTAATTTTTCTTCTTTTACTATTTCAATTGCCTCCTCTATTTTTTCTTCCGTTTCAATATATTCTTTAGCTAAATCCATAATTTCTTTTTCTGTTTTTTGATTCGTATCCATAACAGCATTATTGGCCGTTTCGTGTGAAGAAATTAATTCATTAACTTTTAAATGTATCAATGCCGAATATCTGTTAAAAGATTTTTGAATGATAAATAAACTTAAGAAAGTGGTTCCGAAAATAAAATCACCAATATTTTGATGCATGTCACTAGAACTAAACAAAGTGGTTACCCACCAAAACAAGACCAAAACAAGGGCTAAAATAAATGTGATAGAGTTTCCTAAAACTCTGGTAGCTAATGAAACTAATTTTTCAAAATTGCGTTCCACAGTGAAATAAAACTCTTTCATTTAATTGATATAAAAACAATCATTTACAAAAGCGATTTGCTGATCGTCTGTTAGTTTATCGGTATTTTTCAAAGTAAATTCTACGTTTAAAAATTTAGCATCTGCTTGTAAAATATGTAACAATTCGGTTTTAGCGTTGGTGGCACCAAATAATAAAACAGAGTTGTAACCCAATAATTCTTCTCTTAGTTTGGAATAAAATTCTTGTTGCATATCCTGTTCTTTATTGTGTAAGTGACTTTCTCCTTTTTGCAGAATTTTCTCTTTTTCAAAATGATTGAACTCAGATTTTATAGTTTTTATCGCTTCAGCAGAACTGGTATACTCAATTATGTTTGCCATAAAATGATCCATATAAACCGCTATTTTTTTTATTGTTTCCATAGGAATTTGAATTTTAAAAATTATTGATAAAGCCCTTGTGATTAGGCGCGTATTTTCGAAGTAAATCTTCTAAAGAATCATAATAATCTTGAAGAACTTTTATGTTGATTTCGGGATTTTTTGCATCTGGAATTGTCACAGGCATCTCATTCAGAAATTTCATTAATTCAGGAAATTCATTCCGAATGGTCATGGTCATTTTTACAATATTTTTGTTGAGTTCAGCTTCTGTTTTCATAATCATGAGTGAATTAAAAAAAAGGAGAAAGTCGAAAAGCTAAATGCCTAAGTTTGCAAACTCATTTGTCAAGATAATACTATGTTGATTTTTGATAACAACCAGTATTATTACACAATTTTATTTACTTTTTAGATATTGAAAACTTTAAGACTATCTCTTTTTTGTACTATCTCAAATTTAACTCAAAATCAAGCGAAACAGTTATACTATAACAATGAAAAGTTTCAAAATTCATAGATTCCATAAAATAAAAAAGAGCAACTATTTAAAGCTGCTCTTTTGAATTTATTATTTTGAAGTAATTTATTGTGCTGGAAGTATGTCAATTACAACAGTTCTGTTATAAAAACGTTCTTCTGGATATTTGTTATCAAATGGCGATTTACTTTCGTCTTCACCATTACCTGTAACTTCAAACTTCACATCATTTCTTCCTGCTTTTGCTAAGCTTTTTTCAATGATACTTTTCACATCATTAGCTCTAGCTAAAGATAAATTCTGATTGTAACCTTCTTCACCAATAATATCTGTATATCCTTTAATGATTACCGTTCCACCAATTGGAATTTTTGGAGTTACGATTTCAGTTAAATATTTTTCATAGATAGCAATTGATTTAGATTCATTGAATTCATAAATCACACTAAATCTGATGCTTTCCTGAACTTTTGGAGCGACATAAGGTAAAATATAAACGGTTGAATCTTTAGTAACCGTATTACCAGTTAAAGTTGTACCAGTCATTTTAACATTAAAGTTACCTTGTTTTTGATTTTGTAATATTAATTTTCTAGAAATAATTACTTTATCTTCAGTATAAGGTCCGAATTTTTTCACTTTCCCATTTTCATCTTTCAATTCTAAAAACCAAGTTGAAAATACTTCTTTAGAACCCGCAACATTAAAAGTAATATCATCTGGATTTGAAGTGGTAGGTGCAGTATATATTTCGATTGGTTTCAACGGTGCATCACCACTTTGAAATTCCATTAACAATTCTGGAGAATTACTTTCAATTGTAACCCTTTGATCACCTTCACGAAGTAAAAGTAATTCATTAGTTCCACCAGGTTGTTCAGATGCGATAACAGGTTTTGTTCTTCCTTCAACCGCAATTCTTGATGATTCAATACTAAAAACAGAAGTTAAATAGTTTTTTACACTTTGAGCCATCGCACGGCCATCTTCAGGTCCTTTTTCAGATGAACCCACTAATTTAATCGTTGATGAAGGACTTTTTTGCATTCTATCACCTAAAATATTAATCACGTTATAGTATACAACCATTTGTCTTTCTGAACGTGCTCCAGTTGAAGTTTTTGAAGATGAAAATTGAACTTGATCTTCTTTGAAATCTTTAACTTGATCTTTGTTTAAAAGTACGTAACGACTTGGAATTTCTGTTGAACCTGCATTAAAAAAGATATAATTTCTTAATGGAAATACTTCTCTAACTCTGTTTTCTACCAACACATTTTCTGGTTGAGCAACTGAAAACTGAACTTCACCATCTTTAATATTTACATTTTCAATGGCTTTACCTCTTCCTAATTTTAAAGCTAAACCAGCTCTAACAGTAGTTAAATTCCACGTTTCAATTGATCTTGGATTTTGTCCGAAATACGGTTGGAAAGCAACAAATGGAGAAAGTACAAATTTCGTTTTTCTATTTGCTGAAGATAAAGGAATATCATAACCCATACCAATTTGCATAGATAAAATAGTTTTTTCTACTTCACTAAAATCACCAGTTACATCTGGATTAGGAGTTTGTGCTGGAAAAGCAGGATTGATTCCTTGTTCGTACACAAAAGATTTGTCTAAATTGAAAGCCAATCTTGGTCCACCATATAAATAAAAGTTAGATTTAAACGGAGCCAATCTTATGCTTGGTTCAATAGTTAAATAACTTAATTTAGTTGATAAATCTGCTGGACAATCACATGGTGTAATCACTTGGTCGAATTTTCCTTTTCGGCTATCATATCCGGCTTGGAACATAAATCCCCAAGCTGAATTTGGACGATGGTATTCTAAAAGTGGTGCTAAATATAAACCTGCTCCAAAACCATCATGAAATGCTGTTGGCGGTGTAAAATTTTCATTAAGAACTTGAGTTGAACCTCGATAAAAATTGAAATTTGCTCCAGCTGCTGCTCCAAACCACCATGATGGATTAGAATATTGTACTTCTTGCGCTTGCACTGAAGTTTGAGTTGTTAAACACAACAAAGCTATAAAGATAAAATTTTTCAAAGGCATTTTATTTAAGGACCATGCTTGGCATGATCCTTTTATTAATTTAAAATTTGATTTCATAAGAGTATGAATTAAGGTTTGTCAATTATGTTAGTACTTGTCATAACTACAGCACCATTTCTCGCTAGCATTCTTCCGACAGCTGTTGCGTTTGGTCCCATTGTAATTGAAGTTAATGCTAATACATTTCCTTTAAATGCAGTTCCGTTACCAATAGTTGCTGAACTACCAACTTGCCAAAACACATTTTTAGCTTCAGCACCACCACTTAAAATTACACTTCCACCTGCACCACCAACTGTTGTAAAGTCAGAAGCAATTTGAAAAATCCAAACCGCATTAGGATCACCTTGAGCGTCTAGCGTTAAATCGCCTGATTGAATTAATAATGTAGAAGTTGATTTGTATATTCCTGGTGCAAGAGTTAAACCTCCTTGGTCACCTGAAACTGTTGCTGGTGCAGGAGATGTTGCTCCTTCAGCAAATAAATAAGCATTTGTTAAATCTAGTTTCGCTTGAACTAACATAGCTGCAACTCCAGCTGGAACTAAATCATCTGATGCATAAATAGCACCATTTACAATAATTGCCGGTGGAAAACCTGTTATTGAAGAACGTACACCTGGGCTAATACCGACATCCATATTATGAATTTCACTAAAACCTGCATTGTTGCTAACGCCAACACCTGCAATAATTCCGAATCTCTCTACTGAATTTAAATCAACGAAAGGTGGATTAGAAGTTATATTGGTATTAAACATCCAAACATAACTATTTGCTAAGGATACTCCAGCTAAATTTTTAGCATCTGTAGTAATTGTAGCCGTATAAGTAGTATTAACATTCAAATTACTTGAAGGAGTAAACGTTGCCGTTGTACCACTATAAGAAACAGAACCTAAAACAGTTGTTGTACCAACTTTTACTGTAAATGTTGTTCCAGTAATAGTTAAAGGATCCATTGGCATATTAAAGTTTGCCGTAATAATTTTATTTAAAGCTACAGTTGCTTCCGTATTGAAAGGATCCGTAGAAGTTACAATCGGAGCAGAAATTGTTCCCGTTGTAAAGTTCCAAATGTAATTGCTAGAAAGAGCAACTCCTGCAATATTTTTTGCGCCAATAGTAATTGTTGCTGTATAAATTGTGTTGGCTGTTAAAGGCAATGTTGGAACAAAAGAAGCCGTATTTCCAGAATAAGAAACTACACCTGCAATTGAAGTCGTACCTTGTTTTAATGTGAATGTTGTTCCATTAATAGTAGTAGGATTCATTGCCGTGTTAAAGGTTGCAGTAATCGTTTTATTTAAAACAACACCTGTTGCATTATTTGCAGGATCAGTTGAAATTACTAAAGGTTGCAAAGTTGTACCTGTACTAAATGTCCAGATATAATCTTCTTGCATCGCATTTCCACGCAAATCTTTTACCGCTGTTGTAACTTTACCAATGTACGTTTTGTTAGCTAAAAGATTTCCTGTTGGAGTAAAAGTTGCCGTATTTCCAGAATAAGTTATCACACCAGGAATATTTGTTGTACCATTTACAATTGTAAATGAGGATCCGTTTATTGTTGAAGGATTCATTTCCTCATTAAAAGTAACCGTAATCACTCGGTTTAAAGCTACGCTCGTTTCTCCATTAGTTGGACTAGTAGCTGAAACTTCTGGGCAAACGCCTATGGTTTCTTGAAAATCATCATTCGAACAAGCACTAAATAAACCAACAATCGATAACACAATTGCTGATAAGAATATTTTTTGTTTCATTTTCTTTAATTTTAGGAATTAATATGAAACAAAGGTGCGCTGATTATAGGTAAATTAAGTTGCAGTATTACATTAAAAACTTATGTAATTCATAGGTTTTAGTTTCCTGTTGTGAAGATTTTTTCCTTTTATATTTTAAAGAAATTAAAAAAGCACCAAAATTATTTGGTGCTTTTTAAGAATTAAAAGGAACTAAAAATTATAATAAAAGTATTAGTAATACAATTATAATAATTGCTCCAACTGAAAGATAAACGCCACTATATGATGTTCTTAAAGTTGTTTTGATTGTTTTAACTTCATTTCGAAGTTCTTTTTTTTCAGCTCTTGTCATGTCTGATTTATCCATTTTCTTAATTTCTTTCAAACGATTAATCAGGATTTTGGCTTCAGCAGGAACTTCTTTTGTCTTGTTTGTTGTAGTATTTGTACGACTTACTTCGGCATAAGCAGAAGTTGGAATTATGTTTACCGATAAAAGTAACAACATAAAATAAATTGATAATTTTTTCATGATACTATGTGTTTAAGTTATAATGTAAAGTTTACGTATATTTAAGAATTAATTGTTATATAAAACCATCTAAATGTTTCATAATTAATAGGTTTTAATTTCCTGAAAATAGTGCTTTTTTCTTTTCTAATGCTTTTTCTTTTTTCTTGAAATAACCACGAAGTAAGAAATTGTGTTTGGCGGCTTCTTCAATTTCGATTATATTTTTTGAGGCTTTTTCTATATTTATAAGCGAAGAATCTACAGATGCGGCTAAACGTTCGTTACCCACAAGTTTTGACAGAATACCTTTATCATTATTTAGTTTTTTGGTAAATACTTCAAATTCCTTAGAGGTTTTTTCCAAATTATCTAATGTTTTCTCAATAGAATTAGCATATTTCGGATTGGTCATTAATTTAGATAATGTTCCGTTTTTATCATTCATGTTCGTTGTAAATACTACAAATTCTTCAGAACTTGTTTTCAAATTCTTAAGGGTTGCTTCAAAATTTCTGGCAAATTCTTCATCCGTTAAGACTTTGTTTAATGCGCCTTTTCCGTTGTTAATTTTCATGCTAAATTCCGAAAGTTGTTTGGTAATGATTTCTGCATTATCTACACTTTTATTTAAGCCTTTCATTAAATCTTCCATATCAACGGCTTTAAAAGAGCGAATAGTTGCATTATCTTCAACTACCTTATTGGAGGAAGTTCCTGGAGAAATGGTTAACACTTTATCACCCATTAATCCGTCGGAACCAATACTCGCAATAGCATCCGTTTTTATGTATTTTTGAACATCCTGTTTGATAACTAAATTCACAACCACAGAAGAATCCGAAATAAATTCTATGCCAGAGACTGTTCCAACATTAATTCCTGAAAAGCGAACATTATTTCCTTCTTTTAATCCGCTCACGTTTTTAAAATGTGATTTCAATTGAAAGGTTGAAGTAAATAAATTTTTATTATTTCCAATAAAATAAATGGCTACCATAAATAAGACAACGCCTAAGATGGTAAACATTCCTAATTTCCATATATAATTTGAGTTTTGTGTCATACTATTATTTTTAAATTAAATAAAAAAAGAACGCACCCAGTCATCGGTGCTATTCTCTAATTCGGCATACGTTCCTTCTGCATGAATTACGCCATCTTTAAGAATCATAATTCTGTTTCCAGTTAATTTGGCACAAGCCATATCATGTGTAATAATAATGGATGCGGTTTTATATTTTTTTTGTACAGAAAGAATCAATTCACTTATTTCTCTAGAAGTTATCGAATCCAAACCTGAAGTAGGTTCATCATATAAAATAATTTCTGGTTGAATAATTAAAGTTCTCGCTAATGCAATTCGTTTTCGCATTCCGCCAGATAATTCTGCTGGCATTTTATCAATAGATTCCTCTAAACCTACATTGGTTAAAGCTT
>JAULXA010000113.1:0-6499 GCA_032118875.1 Flavobacterium sp. | reverse complement strand
AGGTTTTCCTCTAGATTTTAGTGCTTTTGAAGTAAAAATCAACGAAGGTATTACTGATAAAGATTTTGAATAAATTTTTATTTTGATTGTGAAAAAGGATTGCGAAAGCAATCCTTTTTTTGTTATATGTAGTTCCTATTTACTATTCGTAATATAAACCCCAAATAAAATAATTACAGTTCCTAAAACTTGTAATAAGGTTACGCCTTCGTTAAAAATCATGCTCCAAATTGTAGCAACAATTGGTATTAAGTACGTTACGTTTGAAGCAAATATAGGAGATGACATCTGAATTAATCTGTAAAAATAAATATTAGCTATTCCAGTGCCAACAATTCCTAAAATCCCAACATAAACAAAGGGATGAATGTTATCTGTAAAACCTAATTCATTAGATATTGGATGAATAGTTTGGAAATCAAATCCGTTATAAAGTAAAATTCCTAATGCTGGAATCAGTAAAAAACCAAAATTCCCAACCGTAATAACTAATGGCGAAACATCAGATAAATACTTTTTTACTAAATTAATATTTGCAGCATAACACCAAGAAGCAACAATCACCAAAAGAGCAAACCAATAATTTTTTGATGGATTTCCTGATGCGCCAGCGTAAACCAAAATCAAACAACCTACAATTCCAATCATTAAACCAAGAATTTGTTTTCTCTTAAAGGTTAATCCAAAAAATAAACTTCCAATTATTAATGTGTTTAAAGGTGTAAACGAATTTAAGGTAGAACTGATAGAACTACTAATTTGGGTTTGTGCTAGTGCAAATAGGAAAATAGGGAAGAAGTTGCCGAGTAATCCAGCTAAGAAAATATATTTAAATTTTGTACTCGGTATTTTAAAAAATTCTTTACCGAAAAACACACCTAAAAAAAGTGAAGTAAATAGAATTCGGTAAGCACCTAATTGATAAGCGTTCATTCCGCCATCTAACCCTTTTTTCATTAATATAAATGAACTTCCCCAAACTACTGCTAATACTAGCAGGATAAACCATTTTGAATTTTTGTTTCCCATAAAATGCGTGTAAAAAAATAAGGCTGTCAAATTTGACAGCCTTAAAGGTATAGTTATTTTTAAGATATATTATCCTAAAGCAGCTCTTTTGAAACCTGTAACAGTTAAATCTGCATTTACAGATTTAATGTAAGCAGCAACGCTCATTGAACTGTCTTTAATGTAATCTTGGTTTACTAAAGTGTTATCTTTAAAGAAACGCCCTAATTTACCTTTAGCGATGTTTTCAATCATAGCTTCTGGTTTACCTTCAGTACGTAACATGTCTTTTGCAATTTCGATTTCTTTTTCGATAGTTGCAGCATCAACACCAGCTTCGTCTAAAGCGATTGGCGCCATTGCAGCAGCTTGCATAGCAACGTTTCTAGCAGCTTCAGCACCACCTTCAACATTTGCAGATAAAGCTACTAAAGTAGCAATACCGTTACCAGCGTGAATGTAAGAATTAACAAAAGCACCTTCTAATCTTTCGAAAGAACCGATTTCAATTTTTTCTCCAATTACACCAGTTTGCTCAATTAATTTTTCAGCAACAGTAATTCCACCAAAGTCAGCAGCTAAGAAAGCGTCTTTATCAGTAAAATTTAAAGCTAAGTTTGCGAAATCATTTGCTAATTTTACGAAACCTTCGTTTTTACCTACGAAATCAGTTTCACAGTTTAAAGAAACAACAACACCAGCAGTATTATCACCATTAACAACAGCAATAACAGCACCTTCTGTAGATTCTCTATCAGAACGGTTAGCAGCAACTTTTTGACCTTTTTTTCTTAAAATTTCAATTGCTAATTCAAAATTACCTTCAGCTTCAACTAAAGCTTTTTTGCAATCCATCATACCAGCACCAGTTGTAGTTCTTAATTTGTTAACTTCAGCAGCAGTTATATTTGACATTTTATTATATTTTAAATTATTAATGTAAAAAAAGAAATTCCAATCGTAAAAATCCAAATTCCAGTTTTATATAATTTACAACAAAAAGTTAATAAATTAATTTGGAATTTGGAATTTTACTTTCGGAATTTATATTATTTATGCTTCAGAAGAAGTTTCTTCAGCTTCAGCTTCAGCTACTGGAGCTTCAGTTGTAGATTCTGTATTTTCTTCTTTGTCTGATTTTCTCTCAGATAATCCTTCTGTAATAGAAGCAGTTACTAAAGATAAAATTTTATCGATTGATTTAGAAGCATCGTCGTTAGCTGGAATAACGTACTCAACCAAACGAGGGTCAGAGTTTGTATCAACCATTGCGAATACTGGAATGTTTAACTTTTTTGCTTCTTTTACCGCGATATGTTCAGCTTTAATATCTACTACGAATAATGCAGCAGGAATTCTTGACATGTCAGCAATCGAACCTAAGTTCTTGTCTAATTTTGCTCTTAAACGATCAACTTGTAAACGTTCTTTTTTAGAAAGCGTCATGAAAGTACCGTCTTTTTTCATTCTGTCAATAGAAGCCATTTTTTTAATAGCTTTTCTGATAGTGATGAAGTTTGTTAACATACCACCTGGCCATCTTTCAGTGATGTACGGCATGTTACAAGCAGCAGCTTTTTCAGCAACGATATCTTTTGCTTGTTTTTTGGTAGCTACGAAAAGTATTTTTCTACCAGATGCAGCAATTTTTTTCAAAGCGTCATTCGCTTCTTCAATTTTTGCAGCAGTTTTATATAGGTTAATGATATGAATACCATTACGTTCCATATAAATGTAAGGAGCCATGTTTGGATCCCACTTACGAGTCATGTGTCCAAAATGAACACCAGCCTCTAATAACTCTTTAACGTCAATTTTGTTTGCCATTTTGTAATAGTTTACGTTCCGTGTTCTAGCAATTTTTAAGTAGTAACTTGCGTTTGTCTTAAAAATTTAGATGCTAAACTAATTTCTTTTTCAATAAAAAGAAATATCGACAACTTGTTTTTAAATTCTAATTTTGTTGTAAAAATGTATCTGAAAAATAATACAGGAACAAGTCCAGTATTAACGTTTCGAGAATTGGAATCTCTTACGTGCTTTCTTCTGACCGAATTTTTTACGTTCTACCATTCTTGGATCTCTTGTTAGTAATCCTTCTGGTTTTAAAACCAATCTGTTTTCTGCTTCTACTTCGCACATTGCTCTTGCAATTGCCATTCTCACAGCTTCTGCTTGACCAGTTGCTCCACCACCATAAACATTAATTTTAACGTCGAAATTGTTTTCGTTGTTAGTTAATGTTAAAGCTTGTTTTACTTTGTACTGCAATGTAGCAGTTGGAAAGTAAACAGCAAACTCTCTTTTGTTAACTGTAATGTTACCAGTTCCTTCTGAAACATAAACACGTGCAACTGCACATTTTCTTCTTCCGATTTTGTGAATTACTCCCATTACTTAAGATCGTTTAGGTTAACAGTTTTAGGAGTTTGTGCTGCATGTTTATGAGCATCTCCTACGTTAACATTTAAATTACGGAATAATTGAGCCCCTAATTTGTTTTTAGGCAACATTCCTTTAACTGCTTTTTCTACTAATAATGCAGGATTTTTCTCTTGCATTACTTTTGCAGTTAGACTTCTTTGTCCTCCTGGATAACCTGTGTGACGGATGTAAGTTTTCTCATCCAATTTGTTTCCAGTAAGATTGATTTTTTCTGCGTTAATAACAATTACGTTATCTCCACAGTCAACATGCGGCGTATAACTTGGCTTGTACTTACCTCTTAATAGCATAGCTACTTTAGAAGCAAAACGACCTAAGTTATGACCTTCAGCATCTACAACAATCCACTGCTTGTCTGCAGTAGCCTTGTTTGCCGAAATTGTCTTGTAGCTTAATGTGTTCACAATACTAATTTTTAATTAAACATTCCATTCCTATTCCCGAACTTCGGGTTTAGGGGTGCAAAAGTACAATTAATTATTAAAATTACAAACTCTAACCTAAATTTCTTTTGTATTGATTTTGAACTCATTGAATTGCTTTCCAAATTTATATTCATTTTTATAGGTTTATTATAGTCTATTTTTATATTTTTGAATCTGATATACTTCTAAAAATGAAAGCAAAAGCCACTTTAAAAGAATTAGCGAAAGAATTAGGTGTTTCTACTTCAACCGTTTCTAAAGCGTTAAGCAATAGTCCGGAAATAAGTGAGCAAACTAAAATCAAAATTAAAGAATTTGCGCAACTTAAAAATTACAAGCCAAATAGTATTGCTAAAAATTTAAAAAATCAGCGTTCTTATACGATTGGTGTGGTTTTGCCAAACATTTTAAATCCCTTTTTTGCTAAAGTTTTTTCGGGTATCGAATTATATGCGAATGAAAAAGGCTATAATTTAATCACTTGTACCTCTAACGAATCTTTGGAAAAAGAAAAACAAATGATTGAAATGTTAGACAATGGTGCGATTGATGGTTTTATTTTGGCTTTGGCCGAAGAAACTCAGAAAGAAAATGACTTCGCACATATATATAATGTGTTACGACACGGAACTCCAGTTGTTTTGTTCGACAGAATTGCAGAAAAGTTAAAATGCGATAAAGTTATTGTGGATGATTTTGATTCTGCAGTGAATGCCACGCAGTATTTAATTGATACCAATTGTAAAAAAATAGCTTTATTTTCTACGATCAATAACTTAAGTGTTGGTGAGTTAAGAGAAAACGGTTACAAAGAAGCGTTACGAAAAAACAACATCAATTTTGATAAAAACATTTCTTTATTAATGGACTCCGATGTGGGCTTTGATGAAAAAATGGGGAAACTTATTTTAGATAAAAAACCAGATGCTATTTTTGCTATTGACGAATATGCAGTAGTTACCGCGATGAAATTTTGTTTAAAAAACGGATTAAAAGTTCCAGATGATGTGTCAATAATTGGTTTTGCTGATGGATTATGGTCACGTCGAATGACACCGAGTTTATCTACTATTAGTCAGCACGCACCAGAAATCGGACAAAAAACAGCGGAATTAATCATCAAACGTATTGAAGAAATTCCAGATTCAGAATCAGAAAAAGTATTCGAAACGGCTGTAATTAAAACGGAATTAAGAAAAAGAGATTCGGTAAGGAAACTATAAATCCCAACTATTTAATTGCTGAATGGCATGATAAGCGGTCAAATCAAAATGTACAGGAACAATGGAGATGTAATCGTTGGCTAAAGCCCATTCGTCTGTATCTTCGCCATGGTCGTGGTTCACAAATTTCCCTGTTAGCCAATAGTATTCTTTCCCCATGGGATTGGTGCGTTTGTCAAATTCTTCTTCCCAAGCCGCTTTCGCTTGACGGCAAATTTTTATACCTTTAATTTTATCCGTTTTCGGAAAATTTACATTTAAAATTACGCCTTCAGGTAGGCCTTTTTCTAAAACTTCTAATGCGATTTTTTTGATAAATGGTTTGATAGTTTCAAAATTCGCATCCCAACTATAATCGCACAATGAAAATCCGATCGATGGAATTCCTTCAATTCCGCCTTCAACTGCGGCACTCATCGTTCCAGAATAAATCACATTTATAGAAGAGTTTGAGCCATGATTTACGCCAGAAACACATAAGTCAGGTCTGGTTTTCATGACTTCGTGCACGCCCATTTTTACACAATCTACAGGAGTTCCTGTGCAACTATACGCGTTTTCAGTTCCTAAAAAACCAGGAATGTGTTTTAATTCTAATGTACTATTTATGGTTATAGCATGCCCCATTCCGCTTTGCGCGCTATCGGGTGCAATAATATAAATTTCACCTAATTCATGCATGACTTCTGTTAAGGCTTTTATGCCTGGTGCAGCAATACCATCGTCATTAGTAATTAGAATTTTTTTCATTTTGTTGAAGTGTTAAATTATTTGCTAAATTATCACATTTTATGATTTTATTGTGGATAAAAATATTAAATTTGTTTTGTTCCATTTAAAGTTGGGAAACAATACATTTTTGGCACGATTTTAGAAATTAGAAATGAAAAATATAATAGAATTTATGAAAAGAAATTATAGGATTTTATTGATTGTAGGAATATTATCTGCTGGATTGTGGAGTTTTATTCCGTCGAAAAAAGCGTCCGGTGACGAAAAAGATAAGATGTTAATTGAGTTGTTATCTTTTGTGTTAGAAAAAGGTCATTTTTCGCCTATTGAATTGAACGATAATTTCTCTAAAAAAGCGTACGCGTCTTATATTGAATCTTTAGATCCAACAAAAAGATATTTCATTCAATCGGATATTAATGAATTTCAAAAATATGAAAATTCTATTGATGATATGATTAGAAGTAAAGATTTGTCTTTTTTTGATCTTACCTATAAAAGATTAATGCTTAGAATGAAAGAATCAAAAGATATTTATACCGAGATTCTTTCAAAGCCATTAAACTTAAATGATGAGGAAACGATTAGTGTGGATTATGAAAAATTACCTTATGCTTCTTCAAAAGCGGATTTAAATGCAAGATGGAGAAAACAATTGGAATTTGC
>JAULXA010000112.1:0-6385 GCA_032118875.1 Flavobacterium sp. | reverse complement strand
TAATGTAGGTTCAGATGCGCCAATTGCACCCATTTCAATCACAAAACAATTTGATGGAACAGGAAAAGGTTTAATTAACATTCAATCTGGTGATAAAAGAAACGATATTTTCGGGAACGGTTTTGCCGGATTAGGAAATGGTTTCGATATGAAAGGTTTCGATGGGATGTTTAATAACGATATGTTTAAAGGTTTACTAGACGATAACACCATCGATTTAGAAAAGTTAAAAGAATTACAAAAAGGATTTTCAATGGATTCTTTAGGAGGTGGAAATTTCAAATCGTTTACTTTTAAAGATGGCGAAATGTTAGGCGATAATCCGGATATGAAATTAGAAGAAGAAAAAACTGATGAAAACGGAACCGTGACAAAAAAATATTCGGATGGAAAAGGCAACACGATGATTTTCTCTGAGAATTTTGGAAGCGGAACACCAAACCAATCAGGAAAAATGAAGATGGAGAAAAAATACAATTTGAATGAAGATGCAAAATCGGATTTAGAAAACTTAAAAAAAGAATTAGAAAAAACTAAAACTGATTTGGAAAAGTTGAAAACCGATTTACAAAAAGATAAAGGAGTTAAAGGAAAGAAGTAAAAAGGCAAAAGGCAAAAGTAAAAAGTTTTCATTCGTATTTTTGAGTGTTAAACTGTTGAGCGTATCGAAGTGCCTTAAATAAAAAGCCAGAATTTCATTTGAAATTCTGGCTTTTTTATTTTGCCTTATAACTTTTGCCTTATCCCTTATTTACCTAAACTCTTTCTAAATTCTGGCAACATCTCGTTTGGTATTGTTTTTATGCTTTGTATATCGGTAAGGTAAATATGAAATTACTTCCTTTGTTTTCTTCACTTTCAACCCAAATATCACCGTTGTTTTTTTGTATAAATTCTTTACAAAGTACTAATCCTAATCCCGATCCATTTTCGTCTGCAGTTCCAAGTGTTGTTGTATTTGAAGCAATACTGAAAAGTTCGGAACACTTTTCTTTATTGATACCAATTCCATTATCAGAAATTGTAATTTCAACATGATCTTGTTTTAATTCGGCACTAACTTTAATGTGGCCACCAAAATTTGTAAACTTAATAGCATTTGAAATAAGATTTCTTAATATTGTATTTAACATATTTACATCTGCAAAAATTTCTAAATTATCTGTGCAAGAACATTCTAAAGCAATATTTTTTGATTTTGCTATAGTTTTTGAAAGAGTTATTATTTCTTGAACTACTTCTGAGAAAAGAATTTTTTCAGGGTTAAAACTAAGTTGTCCTGTTTGAGATTTTGCCCAGTTTAATAAGTTATCTAGTAAAATAAGTGTGTTTTTTGCTGATGTATTTATAATTTTAATATACTGTTCTGAATCTTCTAACAAAATATCGTTACTATTTTCTATTAACAATTCTGAAAATCCAATGATACTGTTAAAAGGGCTTCTTAAGTCATGAGCTATAATTGAAAAAAGCTTATCCTTTGTTGCAATAAGCTCTTTTAGTGAATTTTCTGTTTTTTTTCGTTCTGTAATGTCATGAATAACTCCAACTAGATACTTTTTATTATCAGCATCAAGAAATCGTGTTTTTTTTGTAGAAATTATTCGAGTTTCTCCTCCACGAACTGTTAAAGTTTCTTCATTTATGTTTTCTAACCCATTTTCAAGAACTTGTTTGTCAATCTTTAAGAAGATGTCTCGTTCTTCTGGAGATACATCTTCTGAAAGGGTTTTTCCAATAATTTGATCTCTTTGAAGATTAAAAATTTCACAGAAAGCATCATTAACCATAAGTAATCTACTCTGATCATCTTTTACAAAAACCGGGTCGCCAATATTGTTAAGAATAGTATTGTAATAATATTCTCTTCTTTTTTCTTTCTGAATAAAAGAATGTAATTTTAGAATTTCATTTTGTTTTTTTAGCTCTACAATCTGATTTTCTAATTCTTGATAGGTAAAAGAATTGTTTGCCATATGCGAATTTTTATATCAATTGTGAAAAAATTGACGGTAGGTATTTCAAATTTAGTTAAATGGATTTGAATTACTCTCTTTTTTTAAATAAATTTCACTCTATATAATAAAAAAATTAACATGAAATTACTAATGATTTTTATTCTAAGTGTTTGTTAATCATAAAAAAGCCAGAATTTCAAATGAAATCCTGGCTTTTTTTATAAGTACAAATTGTAAATCCAAATTTGTAATTCGTAAATTACTTAAACTCTTTCTTAATTCTGGCAATATCTCGTTTGGTGTCGTTTTCTTTCATCGTTTCACGCTTGTCGTAATTTTTCTTACCTCTGCATAAAGCAATTTCCACTTTAGCAAAACCTTTTTCGTTCGTGTATAATTTTAACGGAACAATGGTTAAACCTTTATTATCCGAATCTTTATCTAATTTTTTTAGTTCTTTTTTGTTTAAAAGCAGTTTGCGTTCGCTTTTCGCTTTATGGTTGTAATGTGTACCAAAAGCATATTCTTCAATAGTTGCATTAATTAAGAAGAGTTCGGTATGATCATTAAATTCGCAAAAACTTTCCGCAATAGAAGCCTTTCCTAAACGAATGGATTTAATTTCGGTTCCAGTCAATACAATCCCAGCGTCATATTTGTCTATGATTTCATAGTCGAATCGCGCTCGTTTGTTTAATATGTTTATAATCTTTTGCATAGTAGCGCAAAATTAAGGTTTATTTTTGAAATAGCCACAAAAAATAAGTTTGCTTGCAATTGTAAATCATCGAAAACCGATGGGAAATATATTACTGAGATAAACACCAATAAATATAGGCTATACCGTATGACTAATAAAAAACAATAATCAGCTACATACGAAAGAAAATATTTAATTTTTGCGATTTACATTTGTTCACAAATATAAAAAAGAGTAACTTTATATAACTTAACCTAACTAACTTAAAATTTTATTATTATGAGCGATTTTCAACTAATTGAAAAAGAAGAAGTTGCTTCTTTGAAATTTCCGCATAAAGATGTCATGTCGGATAGAGATGATGTAATTCAACGTAAATCTGATTTAGAACGCGCTTTGACATTAGGAAACTTAGAACATTTAAAAATTAAAATCTTTTTTGAAGACGAATCTTCTAAAAGAGTAACAGAAACAACCGTTTGGGGAATTACAGCAGATGAAGTAATTTTGAAAAAAGGAGTTGTTATTCCAATTAACAGAATCCATAAAATCATTTAAATATTAAAAACAAAACTATGAAGAAAATCCTATTATTATGTTTGTCAATGATGTTGTCTTTTGGTGCGGTTGCACAAGAAACGTCAGCTGGAGAAAAAAGAGCTCAAATTGAAAAAGAGAAAAAAGCAAAAGTAGCGAAAGAGAAAAAAGCGAAAGCGAAAAAAGAAGCGGAAGTTGCCAAAGAGAAAAAAGAGGCAGCAGATAAAAAAACAGCGGCTAAAACAAAAGTGACTAGCGAAAAAGCCAAAGCCAAAGCGAAAGTAGCTGATAAAAAAGCAAAAGAATCGAAAGAAACGGCTGATAAAGTAAAAGCAGACAAAGCAAAGTCTGATAAAGCTAAAGCGACTGCTAAAGCGAAGGCAGCTAAAGCAAAAGAAAATAACGCATCTGCAACTGGTTCAGCTAAATCTGCAGCGGGAAAAGCAAAAGCAGCTGGTAATAAAGCAGAAGCTAAAGCAAAAGCGACAACTGCTAAAGCAGAACCAAAAGCAAAAGCTAAGAAAAAAACGCCAGCTGAAATTAAAGAAGATGTGAAAGAAACGCCAGCTTCAAGAGCAGCGGAGAAAAAAGTAGCAGACAAAGCAACTGGAATGTATAATGGTAAAAAAGTATACACAGGTCCAAGAGGTGGTAGATACTACATTAACAAAAATGGTAACAAAACTTATATTAGCGACGATAAATAGAAGGTTCTCTATATATTCCGATGAAAAATCGGAACAGTCGAACTGACGAAGCGAATAAATATCAAAATCCTGTATTGTTTTAATGACAATATGGGATTTTTTTTATTAGTTTTGCGCCAAACAAAAAAATAATGTTTAAAATTTTAGCCAAAATTAACAAAGCGGTTTTACCAAGCTACTCTAAGCAACGTCTTGATTTAGCGAAAGCTACAAAATTACAAAAAGCAATTATTGCTTGGCGCTATATTATTACTTGTAAGGCTTTAGATGAAACTAATAAGTAACCGCAGCGAATATTTCTTTTCCTGGTAATTTGTTTCTTCCGTTTAAAAAAGTCAATTCCATTAGGAAATTTACTTGTACTATTTCCCCACCTAATTCTTCTACTAATTTACATACTGCTTCAGCGGTTCCACCAGTGGCTAATACATCATCGTGGATAAGTACTTTATCGCCAGGTTGAATGGCATCAATATGTATTTCAAGACTATCAGTTCCATATTCTAAAGCATAAGAAGCAGAAATCGTTTGATAAGGTAGTTTTTTAGGTTTACGAACAGGAACAAATCCGGCATTTAATTTTTGAGCCAAAAGCATTCCGAAGAAAAAACCTCGACTTTCCACTCCAATTACTTTATCAATTTTTCTGTTCATTAAAGTACTTGCTAATGTATCTAAACATAATTTTGTAGCTTCATAATTTAATAAAAGAGGCGTAATGTCTTTAAATAGAATTCCTTCTTTAGGGAAATTTGGAACATCTCTGAAAAAATCTTCAATTTTCATGTATAAATAATTAACTCATTGTTGAAAAGTTAAATATACAGAATGTTGATTTACAATAGAATGATAAAGCTAATCTTTTTTTATTTATTTTTTATTTAAAAATATTTGGAGGGAATAGATTTATTCCTATATTTGCACTCACAAAAATAAGGCCTTGTGGCGCAACTGAATAGCGCACTTGATTACGGCTCAAGAGGTTTCTGGTTTGAATCCAGACAAGGTCACAAAACAAAAAGAGCATCAAGAAATTGATGCTCTTTTTTGTTATACGTTATTCAAACTTAGAATAATAAATTTATAGGTTTGGCTTAAATTTTATCTTTTAGTCTGATAAAAATTACATTTAGTAGTTTTTATCATTAAATAGAACAAAAAAACATGTAATGTCTTTATCTTTAATGTTTTAAAATTTTAGTTTATGAATCCAAATAAAGCTTTATGGGAAAAAGGTGATTTCACAAAAATAGCTGAGACAATGAGAGAAAGTGGATCAGCATTAGTTGATAAATTAGGAATCACAAAAGATTCTTACATCCTAGATTTAGGTTGTGGAGATGGAACGACAGCAATACCTGCTGCAAAACTTGGTGCTAAAGTTTTAGGTGTTGATATTGCAGAAAATCTTGTTGAAGCAGGATATAATCGTGCTAGAAAAGAAAATCTAACAAATTGTACCTTTCAAGAAGGTGATGCTACAAATTTACAGGATCTTAAAGATCAAACTTTTGATATAACGATGAGTATCTTCGGAGCTATGTTTGCACCAAAACCCTTAGATGTAGCAAAAGAAATGGTTCGTGTTACGAAACTTGGAGGAAAAATAATAATGGGTAATTGGATACCTGGCGATCCTACATTGGTAGCCCAGATATTAAAAATTGCTTCAACTTACACACCGCCACCACCTGAAGGTTTTATTAGTCCGATGTTGTGGGGAATTGAAGATAATGTTATAGAACGTTTTGACAGTGCAGGAATTTCAAAAGAAATGATAACATTTGTTAAAGATACTTTTACGTTTAATGCGTCTTATTCACCATCAGATTTTGTTAAGATTTTTAAAAACTATTACGGACCAACGATGAATGCTTTTGAAGCTGCAGAAAGTAATGGCAAAGCAAATGATTTGCAACAGGAATTGGAAGATTTGTTTACCATTCAAAATAAAAGTAGTGCTGATAGCACTTCAATACCTGCAACATTTTTAAGAGTCACTGTTCAATGCTAAAAAGAAAGTTGACCGAGTAAGGACAAGGTCACAACAAATAAAAAGAGCATCAAGAAATTGATGCTCTTTTTTTGTTGGCACAGATTACTTCTTAAGTTTTCTGGCGCTCGCATAAAATCCATGCTATCGGGGGGTTTTAAATAACGGGATATTTATATTTATATTCGGTTTCGATTTCTTATTTCATTTTTTACTACCCTTTTTCGATTTATGTCCTAAAAAAAGGTTAATTTTTTTAAAAAATAAAGATAATGCTTGAAAGTTTTAACATTGTTGTATAATTCCGGAAAATTGTTGTACCCTGATTTTTCTTTTTAAAAAGTATTATCAACACTTCTATATCTGTTTTTCTCACTGTTAGATAGGGTTACTTGTGAGTTGAGATTTGCGATTTTGGATTTACGATTTGGGATTTGGGATTCGAAAGGTTCAGGGTTATAACTTAGTGAAGAATTCTAGTTGTGGAAGC
>JAULXA010000111.1:0-1875 GCA_032118875.1 Flavobacterium sp. | reverse complement strand
ACATGGCTGCTAATGCGGCATTCGGAATCATTTCTAATAATGGTGAAGCGACTAATAAAAAAGCTAAAATGAAAAAACCATGAAAGAAATTCGCCCAACGCGTTTTTCCACCATTGTTCACATTTGAAGAACTACGTGCTACTTCTGCAATCATTGGTAAACCACCTAAAAAAGCAGCGAAAACATTTCCAATTCCAACTGCAATTAAATCTTTATTAGCGTTCGATTTTCTTTTGAAAGGATCTGTTAAGTCAATAGCTTTTACAGTTAATAAACTTTCTAATGTTCCAACTAAAGCAAACATAATCACGAATTTAATAAATGTTCCTGTTTGTGAAATTCCTTCAAAACTGGCATTGAAATTAATATTATCTACTAAATTTCCAATTTTTACCAAAGAATAAGCAGGTTCAGTATGTGCGAAATCCATATATAACTCGGCTGGAATAGCGAATAATAAAACCACAAGCGGTGCTGGAAACATTTTGATGTACTTGTTTTTGATGTAGGGCCAACCTAACATAATAGCTAAACTCACCACACCAATAATAGTCGCTTTATAGTCTAAATTCATAATGAAATTCGGAATGTTAGCTAATAATTCTAACGGACCTTTTCCTTTTGCTAAAGCTGGATTGTCATTTAATAATACCGGAATTTGTTTCGCAATAATAATGATTCCAATGGCGGCTAACATACCATGAATGGCTGAAAGCGGAAAGAAATCTGCAAGTTTTCCTAGTTTTAAAACACCAAATAAAATTTGAACAAAACCCGCAATAACCATGGCGCCTAAGGCTAATTTCCAACCTAAAATTGGATCGCCTTTTCCAAATTCTGCAACAGCGCTAGCTACAATTACAATTAATCCAGCAGCTGGTCCTTTAATTGTTAAACGTGAACCAGAAATTAAACTGACTAATAAACCACCTATGATTGCTGTAATTAATCCCATAATTGGTGGGAATTCTGATGCTTTGGCAATTCCTAAACTTAAAGGAAGCGCTAATAAAAATACGATAAAACCAGATATAGCATCTGATGAGAAATTTTCTTTTAATCCCGCAATTCCGTCTGCAGGGATGAATTTTTTTATTTTTGAGTTCATATAAATGAATGTGTTTTATTAAGATGATTTATAAGGTAATTCGTGGTAGGTTTTGATATGTGTACCTAAGAAAAGTCTGGTGTAAATTCTTACGCCTGCAATTCCGGAAACTACAAAACTACTTGCCACTAAAAAAGCTAAAACTACTTGGTGACTTTCAATATGGCTAAACAATAAATCTTCGCCAATAAAAGTGGAAGTAATTGGAAAACCTGTAACACCAAGTGCTGCTAATAAGAAAAAGAAAGCAAATTTTGGATGTTCATAAACATGTCCAGAATGTTGACTTAATAAAATTCTCTTTTCCATTGTTTTTAATTTCAATAAAGCGATGTAACCAATAGTTCCCGCAATTACAATTCCTGTGATGTATAAGGAAATTTCGTAATAGCTTACTTTTTCGTTAAACAAAATGGCTAACACAATCCAGAAATGGTTAAAAACAATTAGTAGCCAAGCCACAAACGGACTTTTTCTTTCTGAAAAGGCTTTGAAAACGAATACTAATCCAATCGCAGCAAAAATTTCAGGTAAATAATTAGTCACGTAACTTGGAATGGAATTTTTGTAATATAAAGTGATGCTTCCAGCTAAATACGTGCTTAAAAACAAGAAGAATAGTTTTCTTAAGTTTAAGAAATTTAATTTGTTACCAATTGTATTTAATGGATTCCAAAGGAAAATTCTAATTATTTTTTCCAAGTGAAATTCGTTTAAACTTAAAACATATAAAGCATTTTCTAATTTTTTAGGAATGTTGCTTTTGC
>JAULXA010000110.1:0-10951 GCA_032118875.1 Flavobacterium sp. | reverse complement strand
ATTTTTCTTTAAAGACTTGGTTCTCATAGTATTTGTTTTATTTCAGGGTGCAAAATTAATAAAAAAATGTCGCTTAACTTGAAGTAAAGCGACATTTGTGAAATATTTGTATTTTATTTAGAAATTCACCACATATGTTAAAGTAACATTATTGTTGTAATTTTTAATTCTTGCAGGGTCATTTAATCCAGAAGTTAATAAAGCTTCAGTTCTTGCGCGGTGTTCGTTAGTATATGAAATATCTAATTTAGATTCTCCAAAATTATAACCGATACCACCGGAATAGCTAAATAAATCTCCAAAGGCTAAATCCACTTTGTATGGGCTTTGTTCAAAACGGTATCCACCTCTAAGGCTCCATTTTTCTATTTTATATTCTCCTCCGACACGTAATTCGTAGTTGTCTTGTAGTTCGTTTTTGATTTGCGTATTTAAACTACTATAGATGATTTCATTATTTGGTTTAAATTCTGTTTTAGCATAGTTTTTTGAAATATAATCAATACTCAACAATCCTTTTTTACCAAATAAAACGGTTGTACTGGCAGTTAATTTGCTAGGAGTTTGGATTTTGTAAGTTGGGTAAACATTTACAACACCTGGATTTACATAATTTGTAAAATTGGTTGTTCCATCTGTTGTTGCAGTAGAAACACTTTGAGTTAACTCGTCATTCAATCGGTACCAAGTTGGCGTTTCATAAGCTAATCCAACACGAATGTTATTCGTTGCTTTATAAATAGCTCCTAAATTCATAGAAAATCCAGAACCATAAGTGTATAATTCGTTATCAAAACGTGCCGCTTCAACTGTTCTTCTTGTTGGGTTTAATGGGTTTGAATTGCTTTCGTATAAAGAGGACATTCTTACATAATCTGTAAAATGAAAATTCATATTAACTCCTACATACAATTTGTCATTGTAAGCACCAGAAAAGTTAGCTGTAAATTTTCCATTGTATCCTTTTGTTTCAATAGTTTTCTTGTGATAGTAATTTCCACCAGCAGGAACTAGAGAAGAGTAAGAATCTATATTAGGATTATCATAATTAGTTGGGTCAGTGACTAATGGAATAGGATCAATCATATAAGATTGATAGCCTAGCAAAGCTTGTTGGTCAATAAAACCAACATCTTCATAATTAATACTGTTTAAATAACCTTGTGATGCGCCAGCCCAATAAGGTTGATTGGCATTAGCATATTGAAGAAAATATTTATCCATTGAATTGTATGGATTTATACCTTTACTAACGATGAAATCGTCAAAATTATTGGCGTTTTCGTAGTTTAAACCTATGGCGAATTTCTTCCAACCACTTTTGCTTCCATTATCGTTGAAAACAAAAACAGCACCTAATTGGTTGATGTCTAATGTGTTTTCTTGTGTTGTGTTACTCGTACCAAAGTAGTTTGCCGTGTTGTTTTTATTAAAGCTTGTTAAAGAAATAGTTGCCTGGTTATAATTGAAAATAGAAGAACCAGCTGGGTTAATATTTATGGCAGACATATCGCCACCAATTGCTCCAAAAGCACCTCCCATAGCTCTGAAACGAGCCGTTCCATTTAGGTTTTCCACGCCATATCTCAAAGCGTCAGTCATTGTAGTTTCTTGTGCGTTAGCCATAAAAGAACTACCTATTAATAAGGAAAGTAATATCTTTTTCATATGTTGATATTTATTGTTTTTTATTGGTCATATGTAATTCGCATTTAATTATTGGTTTTTGTAACCAATGTTCGACAATGCTCATTTCATAAATTTTTAATTATAGTTATAAAAAAAACCTGCCTGTGATGAACAAACAGGTTTTTTTAAATTATTTTTATCGTCTTCCGCCTCGACTTCCGCCTCCTGATGATCTTCCACCGCCCATTGAGCCTCCACCAGATCTTCCTCCTCCGAAATCTGAACTTCTTGGTGAAGAAATTGATCTTGGTGACTCGTTTCTAGGAGAATCACTTCTTGGTGAAGAAATTGTTCTTGGTTCTGAAGTATTCCCTCTTGGTTGAGAGATTTGACCTTTTGGAGTTCCATTACCTCTTGGTGAAGAAATAGTTCTTGGGTCAGAAGTTTGATTCCTTGGAGTTCCGTTTGTGTTTCCTCTTGGGTTGTAGGTTCTTGGGTTTGAAGTTTGGTTTCTTGGAGTTCCAATTGTATTTCCTCTTGAGTTCCTAATAGTATTTCCGTTTCTTCCAGAATTTCCGTTGCTTGCATTTCTATTAATGTATCCACCACGAGGACCACTATTGTATGCTACATTTCTTCCTCCACCATAATATCCGTTTCCATACCAGCCGTTTCCGTAAAATCCTCCTCCATAAAATCCATTACCCCAATATGGTCCGTAATATCCACCATACCAGTTATTGTATCCCCAGTTATTTCCATAGTAACCAGTGTTCCAACCCCAGTTGTTTCCGTACCAACCGTTTCCATACCAACCATTGTTCCAGCCCCAGTTATTTCCATACCAACTGTTCCAACCCCAATTGTTCCAACCCCAGTTATCGTAAACGTTTACAGTAACGTTGCTAGTTTGGTTTTCACCCCATCCTGCATATCTTATGTTGCTTTCTTGAACATAAACTGTATCTGGAGTCGATTTGTAATTGTCTACATCAGTAAATACTTCAGGTGGACCAAAATCTCCCTCCATACTTTTAAACTGTTGTGCGTATTTATTATTATCTTCTACTACAACAACATTTTCATTTTGAACTTGTTGTTCATAGGTAACAGTTTTGTCAGGTCCATAAACGCCATCATTGTCATAATAAGACGAGTTTTGGTACGAACCACAAGCTGTCACTGTGATTGCACCAACAAATAGACTAAAAAATCTAAGTGCTTTTTGCTGAAAAGTGTAATTTGTTTTCATATATAGTAAATTTTATTGTTGGTCTTTACAAAATTAAGTAGTTTTGTACCACTAAATTAATACAAATAAAACAAATTTTGTGCCAATATTATAAAAATGAGTAAAAATTTAACAACTAGAAGCGAAGATTATTCTGCATGGTATAATGAATTAGTCGTAAAGGCTGATTTAGCTGAGAATTCAGGTGTAAGAGGTTGTATGGTGATTAAGCCATACGGTTATGCAATTTGGGAAAAAATGCAAGCAGAATTAGACAAAATGTTCAAAGAAACAGGTCATAGTAATGCGTATTTCCCCTTATTTGTTCCGAAAAGCATGTTTGAAGCGGAAGAAAAAAATGCGGAAGGTTTTGCAAAAGAATGTGCAATTGTTACTCATTATCGATTGAAAAATGATCCGGATAAACCTGGTAAATTAATGGTAGATCCAAATGCTAAATTAGAGGAAGAATTAATTGTTCGTCCAACTTCTGAGGCTATTATTTGGAGTACTTATAAAGGTTGGGTGCAATCGTATAGAGATTTACCTTTATTAATTAACCAATGGGCGAATGTAGTGCGTTGGGAAATGAGAACCCGTTTGTTTTTAAGAACAGCTGAGTTTTTATGGCAAGAAGGACACACTGCTCACGCTACAAAAGCAGAAGCGATGGAAGAATCTGAAAAAATGATGAACGTTTATGCTGATTTTGCTGAAAATTTCATGGCTATTCCAGTAGTGAAAGGTTTAAAAACAGAAACAGAGCGTTTTGCTGGTGCGGATGAAACGTTTTGTATTGAAGCGTTAATGCAAGATGGAAAAGCTTTACAAGCTGGTACTTCTCACTTTTTAGGTCAGAATTTCGCGAAAGCATTTGATGTGAAGTTCACGAATCAAGAAGGAAAACAAGAATATGTTTGGGGAACGTCTTGGGGAGTTTCTACCCGTTTAATGGGTGCGTTAGTGATGACACATTCAGACGATAATGGATTAGTATTACCTCCAAATGTAGCGCCAATTCAGGTAGTGATTGTTCCGATTTTTAAAACAGATGAAGAGTTTGTAAGAATTTCTGAAGTGGCGAATGGTTTAGTAGCTCAATTTAAGAAATTAAACATTTCTGTTAAATTTGATAACAGAACCACTCAAAAACCAGGTTTCAAATTTGCTGAATGGGAATTAAAAGGAGTACCAGTTCGTGTAGCAATTGGTCCGAAAGATTTAGAAAATGGAACTTTTGAAATCGCACGTAGAGATACATTGACTAAAGAAGTTAAACCGGCAGAAGGAATTGTAAGTTACATTCAAGATTTATTAGAGCAAATTCAAAAAGATTTATTTGATAAAGCAGTGGATTACAGAACAGCTCATACAACGGAAGTAAATTCTTTTGAAGAGTTTGAAGATATTTTAGATAATAAAACAGGTTTCGTGTCAGCACATTGGGATGGAACGGCAGAAACAGAAGAAAAAATAAAAGACTTAACGAAAGCTACAATTAGATGTATTCCTTTGGATAGAGTAGAAGAAGCTGGAGTATGTATTTTAACAGGAGCGCCTTCAAAAGGAAGAGTGCTTTTTGCGAAAGCATATTAGGAAATTTACGATTTGGGATTTACGATTTCAGAATTTCATTTTTTTTGAAATGGCTAAACGTCTTATAAATAGTGGCTTAAGCTGAGGTTTTGAAAAAAAATATAAAATTTTTGCGTCAGGTATTGCACAAATAAAAAATAGTTGTATTTTTGCACTCGCATTACAGCAAATGCAATGGTCCGTTCGTCTATCGGTTAGGACGCCAGGTTTTCATCCTGGTAAGAGGGGTTCGATTCCCCTACGGACTACAATGTTTTTACTGAAACATAAAATCAGTTAATGGTCCGTTCGTCTATCGGTTAGGACGCCAGGTTTTCATCCTGGTAAGAGGGGTTCGATTCCCCTACGGACTACAAATTAGTTTTGAAATAGTTTTATAAAACAAAAGATGGTGTCTCCTTTTTTGTTTTGTTAGTTAAAACTGAAGTGATTGATTTTTTAAAATTCAATTGTGGGAGGTTTTTCTTGTTTTTACTAATAAGTAAATAAAGTTATTACAATTTAAAAATAAAAAAAATGGCAAATCATAAGTCAGCTTTAAAAAGAATTAGAAGCAACGAAAAAAGAAGAGTATTAAATAAATACCAACACAAAACTACGCGTAATGCTATTAAAGCAATTCGTTTAGCAACTGTAAAAGCAGAAGCTGCTGCAAAATTACCTACAGTTATTTCAATGATCGACAAGTTAGCTAAGAAAAATATTATTCACGCTAACAAAGCTTCAAACTTAAAATCTAAGTTAACAAGATTAGTTTCTAGTTTATAATTAGAACCTACAATTTATACAAAATCCCATTCTGTTTTCAGAATGGGATTTTTTTTATTTAGACCTGACAGGTTTCAAAAACCTCTCAGGTCTATTTTTTATTTTTGTTCTGAAATACTAAATTTCTTCTCTAGCCGTGGGTGTAGCGGCATCCTTTTGTTTAATTGTGCTCATGACAATTAAACAAAAGATATAGCGGAACACGCGACTGTTAGTGTGCTGAAAACGAATTGTTTTGCTTCTAAATTTATTAAAATGTAAACAAAACAAATAGTTGTTTGAATATCAAGATAATAAACGTACCTTTGCACTTTCAAAAAAAGAATATATGTCATCTATTAGAAACATTGCAATTATTGCCCACGTTGACCACGGTAAAACTACATTGGTTGATAAAATTATGTATCACTGTCAATTATTCCGTGATAACGAAAATACTGGAGATTTAATCTTAGATAATAACGACTTAGAGCGTGAAAGAGGAATTACTATTACTTCTAAAAACGTTTCTGTTTCTTACAAAGGAACTAAAATCAACATTATTGACACTCCTGGTCACGCCGATTTTGGTGGTGAAGTAGAGCGTGTATTAAACATGGCCGATGGTGTATGTTTGTTAGTAGATGCTTTTGAAGGACCAATGCCACAAACTCGTTTTGTATTACAAAAAGCTATCGATTTAGGTTTAAAACCTTGCGTAGTTATTAATAAAGTGGACAAAGAAAACTGTACTCCAGAAGAAGTTCACGAAAAAGTATTCGACTTAATGTTCGAATTAGGTGCTACTGAAGCACAATTAGATTTCCCTGCTGTTTATGGTTCTGCTAAAAACAACTGGATGTCTGATCATTGGGAAAACGTAACGGATAATGTGGAAGCGTTATTAGATATGGTTATTGAGCACGTACCAGCTCCAAATGTTGGACAAGGAACACCTCAAATGTTAATTACATCTTTAGATTTCTCTGCATTTACAGGTCGTATCGCGATTGGTAGATTAGAAAGAGGTGAATTAAAAGAAGGAATGAACATTTCGTTAGTAAAACGTGATGGTACTATTACAAAATCAAAAATTAAAGAATTACACACTTTTGAAGGTTTAGGTCGTAAGAAAGTAGAAAGTGTAATTGCTGGAGATATTTGTGCAATTATTGGTGTAGACGGTTTTGAAATTGGTGATACTATTGCTGACTTTGAAAACCCTGAAGCCTTAACTTCAATTGCAATTGATGAGCCTACAATGAGTATGTTGTTTACTATTAACGATTCTCCGTTTTTTGGTAAAGAAGGTAAATTTGTAACGTCTCGTCATATTAGAGAAAGATTAGAAAAAGAATTAGAGAAAAATTTAGCCATGAGAATGGGTGAAACTGATTCTGCTGATAAATTCATGGTTTTCGGACGTGGAGTATTACACTTATCTGTTCTTATTGAAACAATGAGAAGAGAAGGTTACGAATTACAAATTGGTCAACCACAAGTAATTATCAAAGAAGTTGATGGTGTTAAATGTGAGCCAATTGAAGAATTAACTATCGATTTACCAGAAAGTTTATCAGGTAGAGCTGTAGAGTTTGTTACTTTACGTAAAGGTGAAATGTTGAGCATGGAAACTAAAGGGGAACGTATGATTATTAAATTCAATATTCCATCTCGTGGAATTATTGGATTACGTAACCAATTACTTACTGCTACAGCAGGTGAGGCTATTATGGCACACCGTTTTATTGGATACGAACCATACAAAGGTGAAATTTCTGGACGTAACAAAGGTTCATTAATTTCTATGGAAAAAGGAAAAGCTATTCCTTATTCTATCGATAAATTACAAGATAGAGGTAAGTTCTTCGTTGAACCAAATGCTGAAATTTACGAAGGTCAGGTTATTGGTGAAAACTCTCGTGGTGATGATATGTGTGTAAACGTAACGAAAGAGAAAAAACAATCTAACGTACGTTCATCTGGAAATGATGAAAAAGCTAGAATTATTCCTCCAGTTATTTTCTCTCTTGAAGAAGCTTTAGAGTACATTCAAAAAGATGAATATGTAGAGTGCACGCCAAAATCTATCCGTTTAAGAAAAATTTATTTAACGGAAACAGAAAGAAAACGTTTTAAAATCTAATTAGATTTTTTATAAATATACTAAACCACGAATTTCATTTGATTTTCGTGGTTTTTTTATTTCTATAATTAATATTTTGTAAGAATTTGCAAAATCAATATGTAAAAACCCTAACTTTGTTAGTATAAAACCTAAAGCCATGGAAATTAAATTAAAAAACGGAATTGATAGATTAGAGTTTGGTATGACTCCAAAATATGTAGAAGCATTATGCGGTAAGCCAAATAAGACGTTCACAGACGACGAGAACAATACTATTTATGTGTACAACAAAGAACGCATGAAGTTGACGTTTTATGTAGAGGAAGACATGAAATTGGGTTACATCACCACTACAAATCCAGCCATCAAATTGTTTGGTTCTTCTATTATTAATCAGCCTTGGGATGTAGTGAATGGCGATTTAGCTTTAAATAAAATTACCAAATTTGAAAAAGATTCAGAAGAAGGTGTTGATATTTATTTTAACGAAGACAATTGGTTGTTTTTCCATGTGGATTATGACGAAGTCGTTGAGGTTGAAATTGGTGCTATCATCAATGATAATGATGAATTTGAATGGAAGTTTAGAGGATAAAACATAAAAAAACTGCAAAATCTAATTTAGAGTTTGCAGTTTTTCGTTTTTTATTCAAAATTTATTTCAACTTGAACTTTTCTTTTAAAAATTTCACAGCCATAGCATTCGCTTCGGCTGCAGCTTTTTCATCAAATTTAGGATTACTCGGATTCGCAAAAGCGTGAGCAGCTTCAAAAATTTTGTAGTTTAAAGATTTGTTAGCTGTTTTCATATTGACAGCAAATTCTTCAATGACTTGTTTTGAAATCCATTCTTCTGTTGCGAATAAGCCTAACACCTCACAATTTAAGTTTTTCAATTTTTCTACATCTTGTACAGGCATTCCATAATACATTACTGATCCAACGGCTTGTTTCTTAGATAAAATTGCTGATTTTAATGACCATCCGCCACCAAAACACCAACCAATACTCGCTACTTTTGCTTTTTTACCAGCATAGCCTAAAGCACCATTTACAATATTCTCCAAACGTTTTTCATCTGCACCTTGCATATATTTTGCTGCATCTTCACGAGTAGTAGCAACTTTTCCATCGTACATGTCAATCGCTAAAACATTCACATTTCCACCCATTTCATTGTATAAAATATCGGCTTGTTTTTTAATGTGATCATTTAATCCCCACCATTCTTGATATACAAAAAGCCATTTTTTTGATTTGGTTTTCGATTTTACTAAATATGCATTTCCATCCGTAATATCTTTGGTTTTGAAAGTAATCATTTCGCCACCTACTAAAGAATTGTGCGTGTATTCTAATGGAAGTTGATGCGAAGCTACAAAGTTTTTATCTGTTGTGAATTCAGACATATTTCCTTCGTTAGAAGCAAATGCCAATTGGCAACAACTTTGCGAATAAGAAAGAGAAGTGGTTAATGCTACTAATAAGATTAAAATAATTTTTTTCATTTTGATTTGATTTTTATAATTCGATTTTCAAAATTACACATAAAAAAAACACGCTCTAGGCGTGTTTTATAATTTTTAACTATTGTTGGATACGGTTTTCTTTTGTGAAGCATAAATGAAATATAATCCAAGAATGATAAAAGGAATACTTAACCATTGTCCAGTTGATAAAGCGTTGAACATAGGGTATTCTTCAAATCCACCTTGACTATCTTTTACAAATTCAACAAAGAAACGAACCGACCAAAGTAAGACTAAGAACGTTCCAAAAATTAATCCTGGTTTGTTTCTTGCGTCGGTTCTCCAATACATATAAAATAAAATTAAGAATACTGGAATGTATAATAAAGCTTCAAACAATTGTGCTGGATATCTGTAAGGAATTTTTTCTAAAATATCTTTAAACTGAACATCTTTTGCAATCGCATTATACGCTTGCGTTCCGTCTGGAATGTTTGTTAATTGAGAAGCCAATCGAGGTGGCAAATTATCTTCACCTTTAATAAACTTCATCGCCATGAAACTTTCTTTTGAAGTCACTTTTCCGAAAATTTCAGAATTCATGAAGTTTCCTAAACGAATGAATATCGCACCAGAAGCAACTGGAATCACAATTCTATCTAAAATCCATAATAACGGACGTTGAACTACTTTTGTTTTAATGTAATACATCGTTATGATGATGGCAATTGCTGCACCATGACTTGCAAGACCACTGAAACCAGTAAAATGTAATCCTCCCACAGTACTAATTGGCAATAAAACACTTAATGGGTCTTGTGTAATTAATTCGGGTTGGTAAAAAATTACATGACCTAAACGTGCGCCAAGCATTGTAGCAACAATCGTGTAAACAAATAAATTGTCTAATTTTTCAATAGATTCATTCTCTCGTTCAAAGATGAATTTCGTAATGTACCATCCTAATGCAAAGGCTACAACCCATGTTAAGCTGTAAAAACGAATCATGAAAAAACCTAAATCGATACCTTCTGTTGGATTCCAAATCATATTATATTTTTTTGTTTATGAGTTTATTTTTTTGTCACTTTTACCTTTCTCCTTGGATCTTTTTTACGGAACGGGATCGTAACCACTTCTTCCCCAAGGATGACAACTGGCTATTCTTTTTATGGCGAGCCAACTTCCTTTTATAATGCCGTGTTTTTCTAATGCTTCTTTACTATAACTAGAACAAGTAGGAGCGAACCTACAAGTTGCTGGTGTTAATGGCGAAATTACGATTTGATAAAACCGAATGATCATGATAAAGGGAAAAATTAAAACTTTCTTCATAATCTATATTTCGTAAATCGCAAATCCCAAATCGTAAATTAAAGAGTAAAACTCGTTCCTTCTTTTCCGTCTTTCAATTGAATGTCTAAAACGGCTAATTTATCTCTAATTTCATCAGATAAAGCCCAGTTTTTATTGGCTCTAGCTTCCATTCTCATTTCGATAAGCATTTCGATAACACTTCCTAATTTATTATTATTTCCTTCCGCTTTTTTATTCGTTAATCCTAAAACATCAAAAACAAAAATGTCTAAAGTTGCTTTCAATTCAGCTAAATCAGCTGCAGAAATCGTTTCTTTTTTATCATTCAATACATTTATCATTCTAACCGCTTCAAATAATTGTGCGATTAAAATCGTAGTATTGAAATCGTCATTCATCGCATCATAACATGCTTTTTTCCAAGACGCAATATCAACTGAAGAAGTAGCACTAGTTTCAATTTTAGATAAAACATCCATTGCTTCCATCAAACGATTGTAGCCTTTTTCACTTGCCACCATCGCTTCATTAGAAATGTCTAAAACACCACGATAATGCGCTTGCATAAAACAAAAACGTACTACACTTGGGCTAAATTCTTTTTCGAAAAAATCATTTTTACCATCTAATAATTCCATTGGTAAAATATAATTTCCAGTACTTTTGCTCATTCGTAAACCGTTCATGGTAAGCATGTTCGTATGCATCCAATAGTTTACAGGTTTGTGTCCATTACAAGCTGTTCCTTGTGCGATTTCACATTCGTGATGCGGAAATTTTAAATCTAAACCACCACCGTGTATGTCGAAAGTTTCGCCTAAGTATTTCGTACTC
>JAULXA010000109.1:0-3912 GCA_032118875.1 Flavobacterium sp. | reverse complement strand
TATATCAACAGCATTTCCACTTACGAACATTCGTTCTGGCTTTACTTTGATATATAATTTCGGAAATTAAAAAATAAAAATTAATAGTAAATTTTAAGAATATAATTTACATTTGTCAAAAATAAAACACAATTAATAAGATGAATATACCAGCAAACTTAAAGTACACAAAAGACCACGAGTGGGTTTCAATTGATGGAGATGTAGCAACTGTAGGAATTACTGATTTTGCTCAAAAAGAATTAGGAGATATTGTTTATGTTGAAGTAGAAACTTTAGACCAAACTTTAGATAAAGATGAGGTTTTTGGTACTGTGGAAGCGGTTAAAACAGTTTCAGATTTATTTTTACCATTAAGTGGTGAAATCATCGAATTCAATGACGATTTAGAAAGCAATCCAGAAACAGTAAATACAGATCCTTACGGAGCAGGTTGGATGGTTAAAATTAAAATTTCTAATGCTTCTGAAGTAGAAGAATTATTATCTAGCGAAGCATACACATCACTTATTGGTGCATAATTTATTTAAAATTCTTGCTCTTCTTTGGACAATTTTAATTTTTTATTTTTGTTTAGAAGAAGCACCAAGTGTTCCTAAAATTAGTTTCCAATATAAAGACAAAGTAGTTCATTTTATTTTCTACTTCGTATTTGTTTATTTTTGGACCAAAAGTTTACAAAACAAACGATTAAATTATGTTTTAATTATTTTGTTTTTAGCTATAATAATAGGGATTTCAATAGAGTTTTTGCAAGAAAATTTCACACTCAATCGTACATTCGATTGGTATGATATTTTAGCAAATTCAATAGGAGCGATAGCAAGTTTTATATATGTTAAAAAGTTTTGTGCAATAAAAAACGAATTAAAAATCTCACTTTAGTGAGATTTTTTTATTTTTACCAATAATTCATAAAAATGAACATTACATCCTATTTAGATTCCACGTATTTAAAAACTGCGGAGCAAGCCAATATTTCTGAAAAAGAGAACATGGTTTTGGTTCAAAAATTTGTGCAAGAAACTATTGATGAAAAGTTTAAGTTGGTCATGATCAGACCTGATATGGTCGCATTTGCTAAAAAATTAATTGATAGTCAAAATTCTAAAGTGCTAATCGGAACCGTAATCGGTTTTCCTGAAGGAACATTTACAATTGAAGAAAAGCTTCACGAAGCCAAACAAGCCATTAAAGACGGCGCAGACGAATTAGACTTTGTAGTGAATTATGAAGCGTTTAAATCTGGTGAAATTGATTTAGTAAAAGATGAAGTTTTCCAAGGCACGCAATTGGCTTTACAACACAATAAAACCGTAAAATGGATTATTGAAATTGCCGCTTTAAACGGTGCGCAAATTATACAATTGACCTCATTAATTAAAAATGTGGTGGTGGCTAATTTCAAGGAAAAAGATTTTGAAAACGTATTTGTAAAATCATCAACCGGATTTTATAAAACATTGGATGGTTCGCCAAATGGTGCTACTTTTCCAGCGATAATCGCCATGTTAGAAAACGCATTTCCTTTATCAGTAAAAGCATCTGGAGGCATCAAAACAAAAGAAGAAGCACTTGAAATGATAAAATTAGGTGTAAAAAGAATAGGTACATCATCAGCAAAAGCCATTTCTGAAGGTATTGAAACTTCGGGGAGTTATTAAAGGCATAAGTTATAAGGCAAAAGAGCCAAGTAAAAAGAATCAAGTATTAAGATAATTCAAGTAAAAAATAATGTATAATTATTCTTTGCGAACCTTTGCGAAAAACCTTTGCGTTTCTTTGCGGTAAACAAAAAAATATCAAAATGAAAAAAATAGTAATCACTATCGTTATGTTGTTTTCTCTGTCTGTTTTCTCACAAAACAACTCAGAAAAATTACCAATATTTGAAAACTGCAAAGCCAAACCAGAAGACGACACTTGTTTTTTTGCAACTATTCAAGATAATTTCAAGCAAAATTTCAACAAAGAATATACGACTGAAAAATCGACTATCATAGCTCTTTTTGCAGTGGATACTTTAGGGAAATTCGAAGTATTGTATATTGATGCGGCTTCTGAAGAAATTAAAAACGAAACCAAACGTGTTTTTTCAATGTTACCTGTAGTTGAACCTGCAAAATATAACGGAAAATCTGTGTATGCAAAATATACGTTGAAAGTGAATTTTCCTTTTTCAGATGATGATAGAACTAAGAAAGCAGAAGAAAATGCTTATCAAACTGAAAAAATTACAGCGAAAACAGAAATTGAAGAATTTGATAATATAGTCTATAATAAATTTCAAAATCCGCAATTAAAAAGTGGTTTGAATATTCCGTTCAACCATCAAAAATACGCTGAATTTGATGCTTATATGAATCAAGTTGGCGCCAATAGTCATACCGCAGAAAAACCCTATTCGTACAAAGATGTTTCTAGATATTATGATTTTGAAAAGAATTATAATGCTAAAGCTAAAAAGGTAACTTCTTGGTGGGGAAGAAAATTTTGGAATGAAAATTTAGTAGAAGTACAAGGTGACGGCTACTGGTTTTTATTCAACCCGATTTTAGACATGCGTGGCGGTAAAGATTTTGATAGTGAATTAAAAAATACATTTGTAAACACGCGTGGAGTAAATATCCAAGCAGGTTTAGGAAATAATATTACGTTTACTACTTCAATTTACGAAAGTCAAGGTCGTTTTGCAGATTATTATAATGCCTATGCCGTTAGTTTAAAACCATCTGGTGGAAACCCGGGAACCATTCCTGGAGTAGGAATTGCCAAACAATTTAAAACCGATGCCTTCGATTTTCCTATGGCAGAAGCTAATATCAAGTTTACAGCCAATCAGTTTTTTGATGTACAATTAGGGTATGGAAGAAACTTTATTGGAGATGGATACCGTTCAATAATTCAAGGAGATGCTACAAGTCCGTATCCTTTTATTAAATTCAATACTACTTTCTGGAAAATAAAATACACCAACACCTACATGTTTTTACGTGATATTACACCTGAAAACACGGCGGAAGGAACCTACGCATCTAAATATATGGCCAACCATTATTTAAGTTGGAACGTAACCAAAAGATGGAATTTAGGATTGTTTGAAAGTGTTGTTTGGAGCAACACCAACGGAAGAGGCTTCGACCCAAATTTCATCAATCCAATTATTTTTTACAGAGCTGTAGAATTTGCTTCTTCACCAAAATCAGGAAATGCTTTGTTAGGCTTAACGTCTAAATATAAATTCAACAGTCAAATTAGCGCATACGGACAATTTTTAATTGACGAATTTTCTGTGGGCGATGTGTCAAAAGGCAATAAAAGTTGGAAAAATAAATTCGGATACCAAATTGGAGCCAAATATTTCAACGCGTTCAATATTGAAAACTTAACCTTACAGGCCGAATATAATATAGTTCGTCCGTATGTGTATTCGCACAGTGTTACGCTTACCAATTATACACACAACAACCAAAGTATGGGACATGCTTGGGGTGCCAACTTTAAAGAATTAATCGCAATTGCTCGCTACAACAAAAACAGATATTTTGCTCAAGCGAAATTAATTTACGGTAAAAAAGGATTCGATTACACAGACGGAACCAACAACTTTAATTACGGAGGCAATTTGTTTATTCCTTACGATAGCACTACCAATCCACGACCTTATGATGAAGGCGCTTTTGCCGGACAAGGAAATACAACAACAATTTTAATTGGCGATTTCACAGCAGGTTACATTATCAATCCGAATTCCAACTTGAAAATATTCGCTAATGTAATTCACAGAAGTTTCGATCCAACTAAAACATCAGCAACTTTCGAAAAATCGAGTACTACTTGGGTTTCTGTAGGGATTTCTACAGATTTGTTTAACTGGTATTTTGATTATTAATAGGTATACAAATTTAACTA
>JAULXA010000108.1:0-4197 GCA_032118875.1 Flavobacterium sp. | reverse complement strand
CGCTCTAGCAATAGATAAACGTTGTTTTTGTCCACCAGATAATTTTCCACCAGCATCACCAATATTGGTGTCAATTCCATTTGGAAGCGAGGTTACAAACTCGTAGGCATTGGCAATTTTTAAAGCTTCGATAATTTCTTCATCAGTTGCATCTGGTTTTCCAATCAATAAATTGTTTTTTATCGAATCGTTAAATAAGATAGAATCTTGTGTAACTAAACCAATTAAGCCTCGTAACGCGTGCATATCCCAATCTCTAACTTCTACGCCATCAACCGTAATTGAACCTTCATTAATATCGTAAAAACGCGTTAATAAGTTAGCTATGGTACTTTTTCCTGAACCTGATTGACCAACTAAAGCAATTGTTTTTCCTTTTTCAATATCAAAAGAAAAGTTTTTCAATACATTTTCTTCTTGGTAAGCAAAATTGATATTTTTTACAGAAATTCCTTTATCAAAAGTATGTTTTAAAAAGGCATCTGGTTTGTTAACCACTACATTTTCTTGTTCTAGCAACGTAAATACTCTTTCGGCAGCAGCCAAACCACTTTTCACTTGATAGGATGCTTTAGAAATCGCTTTTGCGGGAGTTAATATCGTATAAGCTAAAGCGATATAACCAATAAAATCTGTTCCTTTTAGCGATTGTTCTACTAAAACCATATGACCTCCAAACCAAAGTAAAACTGCAATGGTTACAATTCCTAAAAATTCACTCATTGGTGAAGCCAAGTTGTTTTTATTGGCTATACTCGTTGATAATTTTAATAATCTTTCTAACGAAGCATTGAATTTTTGAATAAATGAATCTTCAGCATTATAACTTTTTACCACTTTTAATCCTGTTAAGGTTTCATCTAAAGTGGAAATAAATAAGCCTTGTTCATTTTGAGCTCTAACTGATTTAGATTTTAAATTTTTCCCAATTCTAGAAATTATAAATCCTGAAATTGGAATAAAAGCAAAAACAAATAAAGTCAATTTTACGCTTATTGCTAACATCGCAACGATTGAAAAGACAATGGTTAATGGTTCTCTAACGACTAATTCTAAAATTTGAAAAAAGGAATTTTGAACTTCTCCCACATCGCCTAACATTTTTGTCATTACATTTCCTTTTCTTTGGTTAGAATAGTAGGAGATAGGCAAGTGAATAATTTTTTCATATAATTTTTCACGTAAATCTTTTAAAACGCCATTTCTAAGAATTGTAATTTGAAAAGAGGCTAAATAATTGAAAATATTTTTTAAAAGTGCTGTTGTAATTACAATTCCAACTACTAACATTAAGGCATATTGCGCTCCATAGTTGTCGTTTAATTGGGTAATATAATATCCTAAATAGTTTTGACCGTATTTACTAATATCTCCAATTCCTGTATATACTGGTTTGGTTAATACTTTTGTAGTTTTATCAAATAAAACATCTAAAGTTGGTATTAATGAAACCATTAATAAGGTAGAAAAAAAAGCATAAAAAATATTAAAAACAATATTTAAAATAGCGTTTTTCTTATATTTTATGGCAAAAGGAATTATTTTCTTAAAATTTTGATCCATTAGTTTAATTTCATTTCAGTAATAATATTCTGAATTTTTGTGTCTAAAAACGTATTAGCTTCTTCGAAATCAGTAGCTTCTTCTAAAATAGCGTTGACACTAAAATAGAATTTAATTTTTGGTTCTGTTCCACTTGGTCTGGCGCAAATTTTTGTTCCATCTTCTAAATAATAAATCAATACATTTGATTTTGGAATGTCCAAATCAAACGTTTCATTATTAATTAAATCGCGAGCTGTTGTATTTTGATAATCTTCAATACAAACCACACGTTGACCGTTAATAGATTCCATCGGATTGTCGCGTAAATCCACCATCATTTGGTTGATTTCTGCCAAGCCTTCTTTTCCTTTTTTTGTTAAAGATATTAAATGTTCTTTATAAAAAGAGAAATCTAAATATAAGTTAATCAGTTCTTTATATAAACTACTTCCAGCAGCTTTGGCTTGTGCAGCAATTTCGCAAACTAATAAACACGCAGCAACTGCATCTTTATCTCTTACAGCATCACCAACCATAAATCCGAAACTTTCTTCGCCTCCGCCAATAAATTTCTGATTTGGGAAATCTTTAATAAATTTTGCAATCCATTTAAAACCAGTTAATCCTACTTTACATTCAATTCCGTATGCACTTGCTAAATCTAGCATCATTGGAGTAGAAACGATAGTAGAACCAATAAATTCGTTACCTGTAATTTTATCAGCACGTTTCCATTGTTCTAATAAAAAGGCTGTCATGATCACCATAGTTTGGTTACCGTTTAACAACATCATTTTTCCATTAGTATCTCTAACGGCAACACCTAATCGGTCTGAATCTGGATCTGTTCCTATAACAATATCTGCGTTTACTTTATCTGCTAAAGCTAATGCCATTGTTAAAGCTTCTGGTTCTTCCGGATTTGGTGATTTTACAGTTGGGAAATTTCCATCAGGAGTTTCTTGTTCTTTAACAATATTCACATTCGTATAACCGGCTTTCGCTAAAACAGCAGGAATCGATTTTACAGAAGTTCCGTGTAAAGGTGTAAAAACAATATTTAAATTTTCTTTAGCTTCTTTTGGCGTGTTGAAACTTGCATTTTCAATAGTTGAATTGACAAACGCTTCGTCAATTTCTGTATCAATGTATTCAATTAAGTCTTCGTTGGCTGAGAATTTAACATCACTATATTTTAAAGCTTCTATTTCTGCAATAATTTCACCATCTTGTGGTGGTACAATTTGTCCGCCATCTTGCCAATATACTTTGTAACCGTTGTATTCTGGTGGGTTGTGCGAAGCAGTCAATACAATTCCAGAATGACAACCTAAATGTTTTAAAGCGAAAGATAATTCAGGAGTTGGGCGCATTTCAGAAAATAAATACACTTTGATTCCATTTGCTGAAAAAATATCAGCTACTACTTTTGCTAAAGTATCACTGTTTTTTCTGCAATCGTAGGCAATTGCGACTTTTAAATCTTCGTTTGGAAAACATTTTTTTAAATAATTAGATAAGCCTTGTGTGTTTTTCCCCAAAGTGTATTTGTTGATACGATTGGTTCCAACACCCATAACACCACGCATACCACCAGTTCCAAACTCCAAGTTTTTATAAAAAGCATCTTCTAAACCTTTTGGGTCGGAAGTCATTAAGTCTTTTATTTCTTCTTGTGTGTTTTGGTCGAAAGTAGGCGTAAGCCATTCGTTAACTTGATCTAATATATTTTGTTCTATGTGCATAATCTTATTTTTTATAACCAATTTTAGTTCGGTCTTCTTGTTCTGTTTTTATATCTTCTTTGTTCATTAAATAGTTCAAAATCTTGTAAATCTCAGGAAATTGGTTTTCAATTTCTTTTACTTTTGAATTTATTTCTTCTAAATTCAGAAGCGAATTTCTCAAAATTACAAAAGTTCGCATAATGGCAATATTTATTTTTATTGCTTTATCTGATTTTAAAACTCCTGAGAGCATGGCTACTCCTTGTTCCGTGAAGGCAAAAGGCAAATATTTTATATGCTTTCCTCTTCCATTGTCTAAGGACGCAAATTGCGACCTTAAAGATTTTAATTCATTTTCAGTTAATTCAAACATAAAATCTTCTGGAAATCTTTCAATGTTTCTTTTAACTGCTTCTTTTAATCTTTTTGTTTCCACTTCATAAAGTGTTGCTAAATCATAATCTAACATCACTTTCTGATTACGAATAATGTGAATTTTATTCGTAATAATCTCTAAATTGTTCATTTTGGCGTGTAATTGAGTTATTCTTTAATCTTGAGGTCGCAATTTTCGACCTCAAGATTTTATTATTTTCTAAGGTCACAATTTGTGACCTTAGAACTATAATGTTTCCGCTATTTTGTAGCGTTCTTCGTTGCTTTTTGTGCGTAAAATTATTTCGCCTAAAAATCCAGCTAAGAATAATTGTGTTCCAATAATCATTGTGGTTAAAGCGATATAAAATTCTGGTCTATTGGTAATTAAACGGGCAGTTGTATGAAAAAACAATTTGTCAATTCCCATATATAAGGCTAAAACCAATCCAATGAAAAACATTAAACTTCCTAGTAATCCGAAGAAATGCATAGGACGTTTTCCGAATTTTGAGATGAACCAAATCGTAATTAAATCTAAAAATCCGTT
>JAULXA010000107.1:0-8183 GCA_032118875.1 Flavobacterium sp. | reverse complement strand
TTTCCAGTAACCATTAAACGTTGAATATGATGGGCGTAGGCGAAATTCAGAGATTGATTGATGGCATCTTTCAGGCAATTCATTTTTGTTTTCCCTGTCCAAAACCAATCCGGTAAATTGTTTTCATGATTGAAATAATTCATTGTAGCATATTCTGGCATTTTATTCCAATAAATCCCTCTCATATATTCGCGCCAGCCAATTATTTGTCGGACGAAACCTTCTAGTTGATTGTAGGCAATTTCTTCCGAACGATTTTCCCATTCTGAAATAGCTCTGTTGATTACTTCTAATGGAGAAATTAATTTCACATTCATAGAAAACGAAAGTCTAGCATGATACAACGACCATTCGTTAGGCGTCATTGCATCTTGATAACTTCCGAAAAGCGCTAAACATTCTGTCACAAAAAAGTCTAATAATTCTAAAGATTGTGCTCTCGTTGTAGGCCAAACGAAGTTTTTAGCATCGATAGTTCCAATAGTTTTAATGTCAGTTTTCTGAATTTCAGCTACAATTTCTGAAACATCAGTATTAAAAACTAGGGGAGAAGTCGGTTTATGATCTTTGGGTAATTTTTTTCTGTTGTCGCCGTCATAATTCCATTTTCCTGTTAGCGGTTTGTCGCCTTGCATTAAAACATGGTGTTTTTTTCGCATTATGTGATAGAAACTTTCCATCAAGAATGTTTTTTTACCTTCGAAAAAATCGCCAAGTTCACTTCTGGAACTCATAAAATGTTCCGAATCTACAACAGAAGAAGAAATAGCAAGGGTTTGACAAAAGCTTTTCAATACTTCATCCAAACGATATTCATCTGGAAATTGGTATTCGAAATTGGTGAAATTTTCTTTATCAATTAACTGTTTTATGTTTTTATCAAACGCTTGTAAGTTGTTTTCGTCATTTAGTTGATAATAAATAACCTGATGGTTTTTCGATTTTAGTTCAGAAGCGAAATTTCGCATAGCGGAAAAAAATCCTACTATTTTTTGAATATGATGCGTGGCATAATCGGTTTCAGAACGAATTTCCATTAACACATAAGTTATGGATTCATCGATAGTTTGAAACCAAGAATGATTTATGTTTAGTTGATCACCGAGAATTAATCGTATTGTTTTTGACATTTTATTTGTTGCTTCTACATTTATCACTACAATATTTTACTTCGTCCCAAACTTTTTCCCATTTTTTGCGCCAAGCGAAAGGTTTTTGACACACCAAACAAATTTTATTGGGTAGGTTTTCTTTTTTGACTCCTCGCATTATTCAAATTTTAATTTATTTCTTTTCCATTCGATTCCAACAGAGGAACCATCTGCAATAAAGACTCCTTCTGGTTCCGTTTGGTTTAAAACAGCAAACGCTTTTCCGTACATAACTTCAAAATCACAAGCAATTTTATGATCTAATACTTTTCTAGTTTTCCAACTTGGATGTTGCAGTTTATATTCTTCCGTTTTGTAATCATTAACTTTCGTATAACCATAATAATGTTCGAAAATAAATTGTTCTAAACTATCTTTTTTCATACTTTCAGACTGGTTTGAAGAAGTTACCGCAATGCTATGCCACTTTTTCTCTAATTCCCATTCGAAGGTAATGCTTTGTGTGTCTTCAAATCTTTCTTTTGTATGTTTTGTTGGAACTACGGTATAATGTTCTTTGTATAATTTATTTGCAACCCAAGCTACAATAGGATAAGGAATTGTCTCGTTTATAAAGACTACCCCTCTTTTTGTTATATTATTTTCTCTTTTAACAACATAAAAACGCAAATTTATTTCTTCAAATGTTCCAAATTTCGGAATGGGAATGCTGAATATCTTTGTGTTTTTAAACATGAATCCAACTAAACTCACATAACATTTGTTGTTAAATAAATCTAATTCTACTCCTTTAGGTAAAAATGGCAATAAAATAGTTGGATCAATTTCATAATTTGCCATAATGATGTCTTCCCAATTTGCTTTTAAAAATAGCGCCATTATTAAGTTTTCTTTTTTGTTTTTCGGTTTGGATTACTCACGTGTTTTTGTAAAATTCTTTTGCCTTCTTGTTTTACTTCGTCTTTTTTTCTGAAACTCCAAACGATATCGCTGGCGTATTTTCTGGTTTCTTCAATGTTTACAATTGGTGCTGGATAGATTTCGCCTATTTTACAATTGTAAAATTGTTGCTCCATTTCATTCATTTTCCATGGTTCGTGAAGCAGATGAACCGGAACTTCCGCTAATTCGGGTAACCATTGTTTGATGAAAACACCTTCCGAATCGTGTTCTTCTGAGTTTTTTATCGGATTGTAAATTCGAATCGTATTAATTCCAGTGGTGCCGGATTGCATTTGGATTTGAGGATAATGTATGCCTGGTTCGTAATCTAAAAATTGTCGGGCTAAAAAATGCAATTCGCGCCAATCTTGCCATAAATTAAAGGTGAAAAATGAAACTACCATGGCACGCATTCTGAAATTAATATAACCAGTCGCCACTAAGCATCGCATGCAAGCATCTACAATTGGAACACCTGTTTTTCCTTCTTGCCACGCTTTTATATAGGTTTCATTTTTAGGTTTGATTAAAGTATCATAAGCTCTGTTAGCATTTTGAAATTCCATTTCACATTCGTCTTCAAACTTTTGCATAAAATGACAATGCCAATGCAATCGCGAGACAAAATTTAATATCGCTCGTTTGTTTTTCGAAGTTTCATAATGCTGATTGGTATATTGATAGACCATTCGCATGCTGATATTTCCGTATGCTAAATAAGGTGATAATCGACTACAGCCTTTTCTACTTAAGGCGGGTTTTGAAATGTGTTTGCTATAATTAACATAACGTTCTTTTACAAAACTATCTAAATACCGCCAAGCCAAAGTTTCGCCGCCTTGTTGGAAATATTTATTCGGAATTGTAATTTCTTCGGATAAAGTTTCACCTTTAATTGAATCATAAAAATCAGAAGTTAATTCAATCGTTTTTAACTCTGATTCTTTTAAGATTTTCGGATTGGCTCTCATAACTACCTCCCAACGTTTGTCCCAATTTTGTCTCGATTTTAATTTTCTGATGACACCGTGCAGTTGAAATTCTTTCCAAATGATATTGTTTTTCTGGAAGGATTCTTGCATTCTAATATCTCTATCGAATGTAATTTTATTGCCAATTTCTTGATGCGAAAAAATGGTTTTTACTTCGAAAGTTTTACTGATTTCTGAAAATACGAATTCTGCTTCGTTATGAAAGAAATAAATTTTATTGTTCGATGGTTTTAATTTCTTTTGTAATTCTTGAATGGATTCGTAAATGAATCGCCAATGACGTACATCGGCATCATCATAGTTCATTGCGGAAGGGTCAAAAATATATAGCAACAATAAAGGTAAGCCGGATTGATGTGCGTGAAATAAAGCTTCGTTATCTATGAAACGTAAGTCCCGTTTAAACCAAACAATATTTACGGCATCTTTTGTCAAAATTTATAGAATTGATGTAATTATTTTATCTGGTTTTGCATAACTTAATCGGTCAATTCTGGTAGTTTTGTGATAACTATCTAAACCAGAGCATGTGATTGATTCCGCTTTTTCAATATCTAAAAAACCGTCTTTTTGCAAGCAATCTTCTGGAAAGTAAACGGCTTTGACTTCGCCAATTACTAAAACTGTATTATTAATAGAAAGATTTATTTTTTCTTTAAATTCCATCGCTAATTGCACATGACTTTCTTCTACAAATGGTGAGAAAAAATCATTTTTATATTCTGGATTCAATTCGGTAGCTTCAAATTCTGAAATTTCTCTATCGTATCTCGCTGAAGTTTGATGCGCTTGTTTGAAAATGTTTTCATTGATATGATTAATCGTATAAAAACCAGTTTCTAAAATATTTTCTAAGGTATGACGTTCTACAACTCCTGGTCGAAAAATCATTCCAAATAACGGCGGATTACTTCCAATATGAATAATTGAATCGACAATGGCTAAATTGGTTTGTCCGATTTTATTTTGAGTTCCGATTAAACCAATACTTTTAAAACCGCCTAAACTATTTACAAAATGAACACGTTCTTGTTTTTCCATGTTCATCATTTGCTCATATGTAATTTGATTTTGTTTCGATTTTAATTCTGTTTCACCCATTTTTTATCGCTATTTAATTGAAAGGTTCCAATGTGTTCTTTGTTCCATTCGTGAGGTGGAATTATGGATAAAAAATACGTTCCATCGCCAGCCGAATATAAATGATAAATTTCTCCAATGATAGGTTCAAATGAAAATTTCGAGTTATAAACCAACTCATTCCATTCAAATTCTTCCATCAAACTTTGATATTGTAGTTTTAGTTCGTTGAATTTATTTTCAAACTCTTTATTTACATTTCGTACACCACGACCTTTCCAAGCGGCAACATCATCCACTTTAATTATAGGTGCGCCAACGCTTGTAGCATAAGGTAAAAAACTTGCATTATATCCTTTCTCTTCAGAATAAACTACATTATCTGGTATTGCTTTTTCCATCTTATTGTTCGATTTTATCTCTTTGATATTTTATTATTAGAAATGGCTCTCTGTAAATTACATTTGAATCGGTCAATGCCTTCAACACGTTTCGCTACATGTTTGGTTTTACAATTTTCAACTCTTTTTCGCCAAAGTTTATAGCTTGAAAATTTCAATTCTTTTTTCATTAATGCTTTGACATCAGCTTCTGCTAATCCAAATTGAAATTTGATGGCATCAAAAGGCGTTCTGTCTTCCCACGCCATTTCTATAATTCTATCGATGGCTATTTCTGAAAGTTCTTCGTTTGGTGGAGCTATTGGTGATTTCAACATTTTGTTTAACTTTTATCTCGCAAAGATAAACAAAATTATTGTAAATTTAATTTGTAAGCATAAAAAAACCTGTAACTTTAATTACAGGTTTCATTATGTTTTTAATTTTAGTTCTTAGAATAAAACAGCCACTTGTTCGTTTACAAACTCTAAGAAGCGTTCGTCTTTTTCTGTAAAAGGATCAATAACATGACTGTCGATATCAATTTGTCCAATGTTTACTCCATTCACAAATAAAGGTACCACAATTTCCGATTTTACAGTAAAACTACAAGCAATATAATTATCTTGAGCAGCAACATCTGGCACTACAAAGTTAGCATTGCTTTCGGCTACTTGACCGCAAATTCCTTTTCCAAAAGGAATTACAGTATGGTCTGTTTCCGCACCAACATAAGGTCCAAGATGTAAAGTTTTAGCTTCGTGATTGGCAAAATAAAAGCCTACCCAGTTGTAATAGGGAATAGTGTCTTGTAATAATTGACAAATATTTTTAAGTTTTTCATCTCTAGTAACGTCACTGTTTACAATGCTTGTTACTTGTGGTTTTAAGTTTTCGAATTGCATTTTTTAAATTTTTTACAAATTTATGTATTAATAAGGAAGTAAAAATTATATTTTTGTTAAAAATCGCACGTTTTGAAAAACACTATAAATCAGCACAAACCTTTTTTTGTTTTCTTACTAAAGTTTGTTTTGTTCTATTTGATTTTCACATTACTTTACAAATTCTATTTGAATCAATTTAATGTTGAAAACAAAGAAGTAGACGGAATAACAGAGTTCGTAGCCCATCAAACTAAAAATACGTTAGTGTTTTTTGGTAAAGAATGCGAAATAAGAAAACATGAATTTGAAGCGTCCTTCAAAGTTTTATACTTCAATAAGTATATTGCCAGAATTGTAGAAGGTTGTAATGCGATTAGTGTGATTATACTTTTTGCAGCATTTATATTTGCTTTTTCAGCCAAGTTTAAAAACACTTTTTTGTTCATTTTATTTGGTTCAGCTTTAGTATTTATTTTGAATATTTTCAGAATTGCATTGCTAACGGTTGGTTTGTATAATTATCCAGAATACGAAGAGTTTTTACATAATATCGTTTTTCCAGTTGTAATTTATGGTATCGTTTTTATTTTGTGGATTGTTTGGGTAATTAAATTTTCAGGGTATGCAAATAGAACGAACTAGTAAGAAAAATTATGTAATTGTTGGCGTATTAATTTTGGCATTAATAGTTGTCAGAGCTTTCGAAAGCAAATTGTTTTATGATCCTTTTTTAGAATTCTTCCATGGTGAAAGCCAAAACAAACCTTTACCAGAATATGATGGTTTCAAGTTGTTTTTGGGATTGTTTTTCAGATACTTAATTAATAGTGCAATTACGGTTTCCATTATTTATTTACTATTTAGAGAAACTTCAATTGTAAAATTAAGTTCCTTCTTATTACTTGTTTTCTTTGTAGTGTTAATTTCTGCTTTCTTTCTCATTTTAAATTTTTCATCACAACCCGATTACCTTTATGTTTTTTACATCCGTAGATTTCTAATCCAGCCTTTGTTTTTGATTTTGTTTGTTCCTGCTTTTTATTATCAGAGAAAAATCCAATAAAATTTCGTAACTTTATATAAAGTTATACGAAATGAAAGTCACAAAATTCTCAGGAGAACAAGTTGATTATCAACAAGAAAAATTAATTCGTTCTTTAAAAAAATCAGGTGCAGAAGACCATGTTGTGTCTGAAATTCTTCAGCAAATAGAACCTCAATTGTACGACGGAATTTCTTCGAAAAAAATTTATAAACTTGCATTTCAATATTTGAAAAATTATTCCAATGTTAACGCAGCAAGATATAATCTCAAATCTGCCATGGTTGCACTTGGGCCTGCTGGTTTTTATTTCGAAAAATTTATTTCAAAAATTCATGAAGTTTTAGGTTTCAAAACGCAAATTAATCTAACTTTTAATGGAAAATGTGTTTCTCATGAAATAGATGTAATGCTTTTAAAAGATGATTTAATAACTATGATTGAATGTAAATTTCATTCAGGTGTTGAAGCGAAATCAGATGTGAAAGTCCCTATGTATATTCTATCGCGTTTCAACGATTTGAAAGAAAGAAAATATAAACTTTTTGGACAACTTAGATTTATTAATTCTTGTTTGATTGTTACTAATAATAAATTCACAAAAGATGCTTTAATTTTTGCAAAATGCTCCAATTTAAAAATGCTAAGTTGGGATTACCCGCTTCATAATGGTTTAAGAGAAATTATTGATCGCTTAAAAATTTACCCGATTACTTGTCTAACAACACTAACACTTAATGAAAAAGAACAGTTGTTAGCAGTAAATATTATTACTGTAAAAGATTTATTAGCAGAAAAAAACTGGCTCGAAAACTTAGAGTTAAGTAAAATAAGAATAAAAAGAGTGTTAACGGAAGCCAATCAATTATAAATATTTTGTTATGAAAATTCATTTTTTAGGTGCAGCAAGTACGGTTACGGGTTCTAAATTTCTAATTGAAACCGATGGATTAAGGATCCTAGTAGATTGCGGAATGTTTCAAGGTTTAAAAGCTTTACGTGAATTAAATAGAGAACCGTTAGCGGTTTTACCCAATACAATTGATTTTGTAATTTTGACTCACGGACATTTGGACCATTGTGGTTGGTTACCCAAATTAGTAAGCGAAGGCTTTAAAGGTAAAATTTTCTGTTCGCATCCGACGAAAGAAATTGCTAGGTTAATTTTACAAGACAGCGCTAAAATTCAGGAAGAAGAAGCCGAAATGGCTAATAAAAATGGTTATTCTAAACACAATCCAGCTACTCCTTTGTATACTTTAGAAGAAGCAAAAAGAGTACTGCCTATGTTTAGAGTAGTTGATCCTAATTTAGAAGTAAAATTAGCAGAAAATTGTTGGTTTAAATTGTTTTATGCGGGTCACGTTTTAGGAGCTTGTTCTTTGGAAATCCATGTGGAAGATAAGATTTTAATTTTTTCAGGAGACATTGGTCAAGATGACGATGTATTGATGTATTCGCCAATTAAACCGAAACAAGCAGATTATGTTTTTTTGGAAAGCACGTATGGAAACAGAATTCATCCGCAAGAAAATGTTTTGCTGGAATTAGAATCTATAATTAATAATACCGTTAACAGAAAAGGAAATGTAGTGATTCCAAGTTTCGCTGTGGAAAGAGTGCAAACTATGATGTATTTAATTTGGCAATTAAGAAAGCAAGATCGCATTCCGAACATCAAATATATTATTGACACTCCAATGGGAATTAGTGTTTTAGATATTTTTAGAGATAATTTAAAATGGCAT
>JAULXA010000106.1:0-16914 GCA_032118875.1 Flavobacterium sp. | reverse complement strand
GGTTTACAGGGCTAAAACTTTTTGTGTTTGCGAAAAGAAGTCGGTTCTGTTTATAACAACATTTTAATTTACACGGCAAGTTTTTCGGCATTGTATAATAAAAACGCTTTGGTGACTAATAGTTTGTTTATTCGAAATCAGGTTTCTAAAATGTATGTTTTAGGAAAAACGGATGGAAGTTACATGATTACGGAACAGGCCAATTATCCTAGTTTTCATACCACAGAAATTCAAAATAATTTAGCTTATGAAATGCGAGGAAATTGGGAATTTCATAATGATTTTATGACTGGACCGTATTTGAATTTCGCGATAAGAGATAACAAACGCAAAAGATTTATCATTATTGATGGTTTTGCTTATAATCCGGTTCATTCCAAAAAAGAATTATTGTTTGAAATGGAAGCGATCATTAAATCGACTAAAATATTATAGATGTTACAATTCAAAATAAAGCCATTTAAAGAGCTTTCTACAACAGAACTATACGAAATACTGCAATTGCGTTCAGAAGTGTTTGTAGTGGAGCAAAATTGCGTGTATCAAGATGTTGATGGAAAAGATCAAAAGGCCATTCACGTTTTAGGCTATTATGAAGGTGTTTTGGCTGCCTATTCGCGACTTTTTAAACCGAATGACTATTTCGCTGATAGTTCGATTGGTCGTGTGATTGTAAAAGAATCGCACCGAGATAAAAAATTGGGACATGATTTAATGCGAGCATCAATTGCGGCAGTAAAAGAGTTGTTTCACGAAACGAATATTACGATTTCTGCACAATTGTATTTGCAAAAATTTTACGAAAGTCATGGTTTTGTTACCGTTGGCGAAAGTTATTTAGAAGACGATATTCCGCATATTGAAATGAGGAAAGTTTAGTATTCAGAAAGTAAAAAACCCAGTCAAGTTTAGTTTGACTGGGTTTTTTTGTTGAAATATTTTTGTTATTCTTTTATTATTTTAGCGTTTTTTATTCCAGATTCTGTATGTATTTTTAGAAAGTAATTTCCAGCTTCCAAATCAATTAAATTCACATTATTTTCAGTTAATGAAATTGAACTTAAAATTCTACCCGCTACATCATAAATCTCAACTTTCATTACTTTATCAGTTGTATTGAAATGCAATATATCTTTTACTGGATTTGGATAAATTGAAATAGTGTTGCTCACTTCAAAATCTGAAACACCTAAACTTTGAATGGTTGAAGTATAATTGTTAGTTACAATTGGGTTGTTATAATCAAAATAAATATTTACTTGATTGCTAAAAGTATCACCCACAGCTAATGACGGTTTTGTTTTAATTTTAAAAGAAACATAGCCATTATTATTTCCTGTAGCAAATGGTAAATTGATGTTTTCAAAAATAAATTCTACTTGATTTGTATTGGTTATTCTTGTGTTAAAGTTGTGACTTCCACTTATTGGCACCAATGAAGACACATCGAATTTCGAAACATCAATCATGTCTTTTACAACGATATTTTGTGCGTTAGCAGTTCCTGTATTTTGAAAACGAATTTGATAATGAACATATTCTCCAACGATATCTGGTGCTACAATTTTTCCTTCCAAGCAAGTTTTGTCGTTTGGATCGTATGCGTTTACAACAGTTTGATTTAAATTCGAAACATTATCATAAGAACTTTCATCCGTTAATCCAATAATTTCAGCATTATAGTTTAATATAGAACCAGAAACCACAGATGGTGTTTCAGTAGGCGCGTTTACATTAAAAATCACGTTAACTGATCTGCTTTCAAAAGGGAGTAAATTAGTAAATGTCCAATTTAATAAGTTAGTTGTTTGGTTAGAAAGGGTTTGATTTGTAGAGACAAAATCTAAAACATTATCATCAAAATTTAAATTTATATTTCCATTTTGTGTTTGATTTCCTTTGTTTTTGTAAACCATTTTATATTCAGCGTCAAAACCTGGTCTGGCAGGAACAATAGGTAAAAGAGTTATTTCTAAATCATTATGGTTTCCATTTGGAGTAACACAAAAATTTTGGATTAATGGACTTATAGTGGTTGGAAAATCAACACTTAATAATGCAGGTGAAAAAGTATAATAATTTGAATTTTCAAAAGTTGGCGTAATAGTATATTGTCCAGCTGATAAAGGAATTGAATAATTACCAGAGTTATTTGCAAAATAACTATTTGTAACCCCATTATTTGCAATATTTAAGTTAATCATTGGAAAAGAAATATCTCCAGCTCCACAACCGTTGTTGTTTATATCTAATAGGCTATTTCCTTGGATTGTATAAAATGTGCCCGCAGGATTGAAAGAACAATATGTTGTAAATACAGTATTCGATAAACTAGAATCTAAGGATTGTAATAATAATTTTTCAGATTCACTATCTACACAAATTTTTGTTACAGATGTTGAAGAACCGTTTCCAACGATTATAGAAGTTAAATTACTATTTCCATTTCTTAAATTGATATATTTTAACTGATCATAGTACCACCCGTCTGAATAGTTAAGTTGACTAATATTAGGGTTTGAAGACAAATCTAAACTAGCTAAATAAATCCCATTACCAGAAATATCTAAAACACTTAAATTTACAAGATTTTGTAAGTATATTGTTTGTAAATCATTCGATGATATATTTAATTCCTCCAAATTTGGAAGACTGTTAAAATTAAATGTATTTAAGCCATTGAATGATAAATTTAATTTAAAAAGACTTGGTAAGTTGCTTAAAAAAAATGTGTTGTTTGGAATGTTGTTGTGGTTAGTAATTTCAACATCATATAAATTTGGTAAATTACTTAAGTTTATTCCTTGTATTGCAGTATTATATATTTTTAATTTATAAAATGAATTCAAATTCTGAAAAAGTATGGAATTCAAAGTCGAACATTGGGTAATTGTTACATTATACAAACTTGGTAAATTATTAAAATTTAAACTTGATATGTTAGAATTGCTACTTATACTAAAATCATGAAAAGCATTTAAGTTGTTTAGAATAATACTATCAACTGAAGTATTAATAAATGACAAACTATACAAACTTGGCAAATTTGAAAAAGTATAAACTGCATTAGTTTGTGATAATAAATTAAAATTAAAATTCATATCATGAAGTTCTGGTAAGTTCACTAGTGATAGGGTTGAAATTTTATTATCGCTTACATTCACAGAATATAAATTTGGTAAATTTTGTAGATTTAAACTAGAAATATTATTGTAATCAAGTAGTAATTCATATAAACTCGGTAAGTTGTTAAGAGTAAAACCCGTTAATATACTTTGTTGAGATTTAATCCTATATAATTGAGGTAAATCATGAAAATTAAATGTGGTTACTCCTTTGATTTCAATCTGATAAAGCAACGGTAAATTAGTTAAACTAAGATTACAATTGTCTTTAACATCTAACTTAACACTTGTAAGATTTGGTAGTGCATTTAAAGATAGATTATACGGCGTGGTTTGTATACAGCTAAAATTAAAAGTTGTTAAATTTGGAGAATTTGTTAATTGAAACAGACTAATTGTATTTTGAGTAAAATTAATTGTTGACAGCAAATTATTATTGTCAATATAAATAGTATCAAAATTATCAGATAAATTAAAATTATTATTAATAGTTAACGAACTCAAATTTGGCATGTTATTAATACTTATTGAGTTTCCAGCACCTGTAGAATAACTAGTTATTAAAGGTAGGTTTGATAAAGTTAAATTAATATTTGGATTATTAAAATGGTTAATATCAGTTAGGTTAGGAAAATTGGCAACTACTAAGTCTCCAATAGTATTTCCATAACAATTTAAGTTAATTAAAGAGGGTAAATTATAAACTTCAAGGGAAGTTAATTTTATTCCTATACCAGAAGAACTATATGAACAATTAAAATATTGTAAATTATTTAAATCATGAATGGATAATGATGTTATACTAGTATTATTTATTCCTAAAAGATTTAAATTTAAATTTCCTAAAAATTGAAGTGACGTTAAATTACCGCAATCATAAACACTTAAAGTTGTAAGATTGTTGTTTGAAACGTTTAAAGTTGTTAGGTTAGGTTTTGATATGGTAAAGGTTGTAAATAAGTTATTTGAAATATTTAAATTGGTTATTGCTGTGTTTAATGGTAGGGTGGTTAATTGATTATAAGAACAATCAACTGTTGTTAAATTTGTAAACGGATATCCGTTATTGAAAACACTTAAACTAGTTAAGGCATTATGTGAACAGTTTAAATTTACTAAACTTGATATTGAACCAAAATCACTTCCTAAAGTTAAAGTTGTTAGTAATGGATTATTGGTTACTGTTAAGTTTTGTAACGATGTACTTGGATAGACTTTTAGGGTGTCTAAAAAAGATAAACCATCAATTGTTAAAGAAACAAAATTATTTGAAGAACAATCTATTTGTTGTAAATTTAAGTTAGCGCTAAAATCTATTGTAGTTAATAGATTACTATTACAAAGTAATTTTTTAAGATTAGTAAAACTTTGAATACCAGTTAAATCGGAAATACTTTTTCCTGATACTCTTAATCTTTGAATAACAGATGCTTCAGTTACTTGAATTTGTCCATCATTGTTTAAATCGGCATCACTTTCGTAAGTACCATTTAAATCAGAATCAACGCATAACGATGCTAATAAAGCATTCTTGAAATTTATATCGGGAATTGTAACTGTTTGAGCGTTACAAAATGTGGTAATAATTATAAATAATAATGTAATTTTATATTTCATAATTTAGATTTGAAATAACAGATAAAAACTTTCTGTTGTTATGTTTATAAATTTTTACAAATCTAAATCTTTTTGTGAATATTATCACTTTTGTAAAGATAAGGTTTGTTAAAATAATTATTTCTAAATTGAAATGAGAAAATGTTAACTTAATCTTTCTTGTAAAGGTTATATATTTTGTAAAAAAGTAGAATTAAAAAAATAACAAACATACCTAACGAAAGATAAAAAGCGTTAGTATTGTTTTGGATTTTAAAATAGCACACAAAAGCATATAATACCGCAGGAAGTATGCTCCATTTAAGAATGGTTTTTTCTGTTTTTTTTATTCTAAAATTAAACATAATAGAAGATTTTACTCTAAAATTAGTTCAAATAGTAGAAATATATTTACGTGAAATCCATAAATAATGTTAAAAAAAGCGTTTCTATATCTTCGTAATTACCAACTCTACTCTTCGGTCGTATTCTGAGCCTTTACCTAAAGGTTGTGTGTTTCCGTAGCCTTTGAAAGTTAATCGGGCTTTGCCAATTCCGCGAGTTTGTAAATATTTGTATACTCTTTCTGCACGGTTTTTAGAAAGTTCTCTTTTTCGAGTGTCTTTATCAATGGCTTCCTTATGAAAAGTAGGTGTACAACACACATGACCTTGAATTTCAACGTTTAAGTTGGGATATCTTTTTAATAGAATCGTAATTTTATCTAATTCTTTTTTAGCAGCTTCTTTTAGTTTACTACTGCCGGCATCAAAAAGCAATTTATCTAGATATACTCTGTCACCCACCAAAGCATTTTTTCTAATTGTAGAATATAAACCTGGAATGTGTAAATCTTCCACTACGAAGGGTTTGAAGTTTAAAACCACATCTACACGACGGTTTTTAGAACGCGCATCTGGAACATTTTCTTCCAAATCTTCGTCGATCATGACTTTTCCTTTTCCTTCAATTTTAACGATGATTTTATATTTCACCCCTTTTTTTACTAGCATGTTTTTCACACTATTGGCTCTGTCTTGAGATAATTTGTAGTTGTAATCTACTTTTCCAATATCATCACAATACCCATAAATAGAAACACTTTCTAAACGTGTGGTGTCAATTAAACTTAAAAAATGCACAACTGCTTCAGATTGTAATTGTTTGATTTCGCGAACATCGGTATCAAAATAAATGGAGTGAACCGTTTGTTCTTGTGAAAAACCAAGAAATGTTGAAAGTAATACTAGGGCAAATACAAACTTCTTCATTTTATTTTATTATTTTTTTAAAATTCTTTTATATTCAGTCGGGTTATTTACAATTTCTTGTGCTTTTAAAACGTCAGAATATTTCGTGGAAACATAATCGTAAAATGCAGTTCGGTAACCGTATCTCAATAATAATTCTTGTAAAAGTAAACGTTTTATTTCTTCTTTGTTTTTATCTAATTCTTTGTCTTTTGTTTTTTCGATTGCAGCCTCTAATTGTTTAATTTCAATATTTAAATCGCCATCAATTTTATCTTTTTTAGCCGCCTCTAAAAGGTTTTTTAAAGATTTATCGATATTTGTGTTGATATCCACCTTTTCTTTCTTTAAATGCGCTTTAAACTCGTTGTATTCCGCATCAGAAACACTAGTAACTGTTTTCGCATTCGGATTTCTGTAAAATAAGATATTTGCAAATTCAAAAACCGCTTCAGAATTCGCAATACTTAAACTGATGTTGCTTTTTTTCATGTCGGCAATTTCCACATCTGGTAAAACTCCACCACCATCATAAACCGTTCTTCCGCCTTTGGTTTTGAAAGCATTAAATTCTTTTTCTGTCGTTTTAATTGCTTTTCCGTTGGCGTCTTTTTTGCTGTAATCTGTAGCTTGAATGCATCTACCAGAAGGCGTGTAATATTTCGAAATAGTTACTTTTACTTGCGTTCCGTAAGTTAAATTAAACGGACGTTGCACCAATCCTTTTCCAAAACTTCTGTTTCCTACAATTACTGCTCGATCTAAATCTTGCAACGCACCAGAAACAATTTCTGATGCTGACGCGCTTCTATCGTTTACGATAATTGCTAATGGAATTTCCGTATCTACCGGAGCGTTTTTTGTTTTGTATGTGTGATTATGAACTGTATTTTTCGATTTCGTTGTGGTAATTACTTCGTCTTTAGCTACAAATAAATTACAAATATTTACCGCTTCATGCAATAACCCACCAGGATTGTCTCTTAAATCTAGAATAATTTTGGTGGCACCTTGTTCTTTTAACGTCAATAATGCTGCTTTAGTTTCTGCAGAAGCTTTTTCGTTAAATTTTGAAAGTACGATATAGCCCGTATTGTTGGCCAATAATTTAAAATACGGAACCGCTTTTATTTCTACTTCGTCTAAAACAATTTGTCCTTTTTTTTCTATTCCTTGTCGGAAATAAACAATATCAATTTTAGTGTTTTTTGCGCCTTTTAATAATTGAGAAGCGTCGTCTTTAAAGTCTTTTAAAACGACATCGCCAATTTGAGTAATGACATCGCCCGCTTTAAAACCCGCTTTGTCGGCTGGCATGTTTTCGTATACTTCTTTTAGAATTATTTTGTCGTCTTTTCTGGTAATAATAGCGCCAATTCCAGTGTATTCTCCAGTATTGTTGATTTTAAATTTCAATACATCTTGTTCGTCAAAGTAAACGGTGTACGGATCTAATTCGTTTAACATGCTTTTTATCGCCACGTCCATTAAGTTACCGGTATTGGTTTCGTCTACATAATTCTGATTCACAGTTTTATATAGGCTTGTGAAGATTTCAATTTGTTTCGCTAAGGCAAAAAAATCATTTTGAAAACTTACTGCGATAAATAAAAATCCAGCAACAAGTGTTGGAATAATTACCTTTTTTTTATTTAGAAAACCCATGAGTAGTAGTTTATTTTTTACGAATTTAATTAAAATCTTCAAAAACCAATCCAAAGTTATAATTTACTTAACGGTTTCCTTAAATTTTTGGAACAGTTGAATGGTTTTTTCTTCAATTTCTTGATACGAAAGTTTTTCTTTGGTTTGATAAAAAAACATAAAAGCATAAGGTTTGCTTAGGTTTTCTTTCAATAAATTCTGGTTTAAGCGGTAACATTCTCTTAAAACTCTTTTAAAATAATTTCGGTCAACGGCTTTTTTAAAATATTTTTTAGAAACGGAAACACCCATTAATACTTTTTCTGAATTATTTTCATCTGTATTTTCAACATATACCAATCGTAGTGGATATTTCGACACGGATTTACCTTCAGAAAACAAACGGTCAATTGTTTTATGGCTTTTAAGTTTTTCGTTTTTTGGGTAAGAAAATTGCATGACGCAAATGTATAAAAAAAAAAGCCATCTTGTTTTTAGCAAGATGGCTTTAGATTATTAACTTTTTTTCTATTTGAATAACAGAAAAAAGGTAGGTTTAATTTTTGATTATTCTTTTTGTAACAGTATCGTTTTCTGTAGAAATTTTCACAAAATAGATTCCGTTTGAAGCATTACTTAAATCAATTTGAGTTAATTGAGTAATTGATTTGTTCTCGATTTTTTTGATTATTTTTCCAGTTACATCATAAACCTCAACAGTTTTCGCTTCAATATTATTTAAATTTAAATTGAAAACGCCATTTGATGGATTTGGATATACCTCAATTTGATTCATTTCAAAACTATTTGATGATAATACACCACTAATAACGAAGTCATCAATTTTAACACCTAAATCTACAGTGTTTTCATCTGAATGAAATACCACTCTGAAAATAATATTTGATTGCGTGTTAAATGCTGATAATGGATACGTATAGGTTGTCATTGTAGTATTCGCACCAGTCCATTGCCCACCAGGACAGTTATTACAATCTGTACCTGAAGTTAATGGTGTTCTACTACTATTATACCATCCAGCACCTGCAGTTCCTAGTAAATTCCAAGTTGCACCAAAATCTGTTGTATATTGTACGTAAACGATATCCCAATCTGGTTCTAAAGAATACGCTAATTTAAAACTAATTTGAGGATTTGAAATGTTGTTTAAATTATAACATTGAGAAACTAAATGTGATTTAATTTTGTCAGGATAACTTCCACTTAGGTTTGTTAAATAAGCTACGTTTCCTGCGGTTGCTAAGGCATCAATGTTTCTATTTCCTCTTTTCCAACCATCATTACCATCATTTTGTACGATTAATTCATCTGTAACATTAGCAAATGTGTTGATGGCTCCAATTGTTCCTGCATCGTTTATATAAAATTTTCCAATTCCAGAATTGTTATCTGGATAAGCATCACTTGTAGTAGTCGAATTAAAGGAAAGTTTGTGCGCTCCTTTAGTAGTAACAATTGAAGGTAAATCTATAACTTGAGTTTGACCTGCCAAAATAGTTCCGTTCCAAGTATTTGAATAAGGAGTTGCGTCTAACGTATAATTACTAGTCACACTTGTAATAGTTGATACACCATTGTTTTTAACTGTAATTTGCGGTGTAATTGTATTAGAATTACAAGCATACGTAGAAGTAGGTGAGTTTAAAGAAACGAAACTTAAATCTGTGTTTGGTACCTGAATTGGAATGCTTGTTTGCCAAACCCCTCTACCGTAAGTACCGGCAATTAATTTACCGTCTTCTAAGTTAATTTCTAAATCTTTAACAGGAGAGTTTGGTAAATTGGTATCAAATGGTTGCCATGTAGTCATGGTATCGTCTGTATAATATACACCAATTTCCGTTCCTACATATAAAGGGTTGTCTGTGTTTCTTCCTTGATGAACTACAATGTTTTTAGGAGCCAAAGGTAAACCTGTTGCAACTTGATTAAAAGTAACCCCACCATCAATAGATTTCAATACTAATCCACCTATTCCATCTTGTGTTATGTAGATAATTGAATTGTTTAAATTATTCACTTCTACAGAAGAAATCACTTGACTACTTGTGTATAATAAAGTGAATGCTGCTCCAGCATTCGTACTTTTATATAATCCAGTTCCATTTGTTACATAAATAATATTGTCATTTGATGGATCAATTTCAATATAATCTATATTACCAGTTCCTGTTGCAATAGCATTTTGAGCAACCCAAGCACCATTAACTAATTTAAATAATTTAGAATAACCAGCATATACATCACCTTGGCTATTTAATTTCATCGGTACTATCCAATTTCCTTGAGGCTCGCCTGCAGGTGAACCAAGTGTTGTATTTAATGAAGTTCCACCATAGTAAGAAATCCATAAAGTTTGTCCATATTGACTAAATCCATAAACAGTATTGCTGTCAACTGGACTAATTCCACTATCCATTCCGTCTGCTGCGTGATACCCATACCATAAATTGTTAAAGTAGGACCAACCACCATTATCTTGTGTTCCTCCAGAAACTCTAGCACTTGTTTGTTTAGAAACAGAAATTCTGTAGAATTGATTTGTTTGAGCATCACCATTGATGTCAGTGAATGTCAACCCGTTATCAGTTGATACATAAATTCCACCATCAGAACCACAATATATCTTTCCGCCAATTTCTCTTAAAAAGTGAATATCAGCATGAGTAAATGTAGAATTTAAAACACTCCAGTCATTAACTTTGGATACAGTTGCACCTCCATCTAAAGATTTCCAAATGTTTAAAACCCCTGTAAAAATTCTATCAGCATTTGACTGAGAAGCACAAAAGGCAAAATCATACCAAGATTGATCTGCTTCTAATACATTTGTACCATTATCCACTTTTGTGAAAGTTGTTCCGCTATTTGTGGATTTGAAAATCCCTCTGTATGTATTAGCTGGTGTAGAAGAAAACACATAAACATAATCTGGGTTGGCAGCTGTTACGTCTATTAATCTTCTACCCGTATTAGCATTTTGACCAATACCGAAACCTGAAGTTATAATAGTAAACGTATCTGCTGTATTTATAGATTTATAGAAAGTTGTTTTTGTAGTTGCATAAACAATAGTTGCATCATTTGGTTTGAAACGAATAGAACCTTGTGCAAAATCACCTGCTTGCTCGTTTGTCCATGTTACTCCACCGTCTAATGTTCGGAATAAACCTGTACTAGCAGCACACAAAATAATTTGATTATTTGTAGGGTGTATAATTAAATCTCCCGCTCTTGTACCAGTACCCGTAAATGTTAAACCAGTAGTAGTCCATGTAGCACCACCATTTATAGATTTCATAACACCAATAGAATAGGTGTCTGCAGCATCTTTATCCCCAGTAGCGATGTAAATAACATCTGGATTGGTATAATCAATTGCAATACCAGAAACCCCAATTTGAGGTAATTCGTCCGTTAAAGGCAACCAGTTTACTCCTCCGTTTATCGTTTTCCATAATCCTCCAGCTGGAGTACCCATGTAAATAATATTTGGATTGGTTGGGTGTACTTCAATAATATTAACACGACCTCTTGAACGCGTGTTGGCTAATGCATTTTGTTTTGGTCCAATTGGTTCCCAATTACTTGGAGGTAAAGCAAGTGCACTTGCACTTCTGTTTCTCTTAGCATTGTTTTTTTCTTCCCAAGCTTGCCATAATTGTTGTGGGGTAAAAATAGTTCCATCAGCATTTAGTTGACTTGCCCAATTTGTTTCCCATCTTTTGTAAGGATTATGACCACTTCCTTTCACAGTAGGGTCGTGTGTTTTCCAATATTCTGTAGCTCTTTCAACTTCTTTTTTAAAATCTGTTAATTGATCTTTTGGTACATTTACATTCCATGGTGCACTCGGATTATATTGCGAGTAACCAATAAATGAAAACAATACCATAATGTAGTAAATTTTTTTCATAACTTTATAATTAGTTTAGATAACAAAAATATAAAAATATTGTTAATAACTTTACCAACAAGTGTTAAAAATTAATTTTTCTTATTTTTTATGTGTTTTTTTTGCAAATAATTATATGATAACTAAAAATAAAAAGAAAAAATTTTCTCTCTAAGTTCATTATCTGTAATTTTTTTTCTGCCTAAAGTTAAATAAATAGAAAAATTTATCCAATTATATCACTAAAAGACGTTAATCCTGAATTGTTTAATTTTTTTAGGGCACGGCAGACTATTCGTCTCCAAATTCCCTATAATTTAGTTAAGATGTATAAAAAAAGCCATCATGTTTTTAGTATGATGGCTTTATATTTTACTTTTTTTCTCTTTGAAAAAAGAAAAAGTACAAACTTAATTTTTGATTATTCTTTTTGTAATGGTATTGTTTTCTGTAGTAATTTTCACAAAATAGAAACCGTTTGAAGTAGTTGATAAATCAATATAAGTTTGATTATTAATTAACTCAATTCCATTTTTTTGTTGAATTAATTTCCCACTAATATCATAAACTTCCATTTTATTCGGGATTAAGTTTCCGAAAGTAATATTAAAAATTCCTTCAGAAGGATTTGGGAAAACCGCAATTTGATTCTCTTCAAAACTTTCAGCGGATAAAACACCATTAATAACGAAATCGTCAATCTTAGCTCCCAAATCTTGAACGGCATCATCAGAATGAAACACGATTCTAAAAATAATATTTGATTGTGTGTTAAACGCTGATAATGGATAGGTGTAGGTAGTCATTGTTGTATTCACGCCGGTCCATTGTCCGCCAGGACAGTTGTTACAATCTGCACCTGTAGTTTGTGGTGTTCTGTTACTGTTATACCATCCTGCACCTGAAGTTCCTAATAAATTCCAGTTAGCACCAAAATCTGTAGAATATTGTACATAAACGATATCCCAATTTAGTTCTAATGAATAGGCTAATTTAAAGCTAATTTGAGGGTTTGAAACGTTATTTAAGTTGTAACATTGTGAAACTAAATACGATTTTGTAGAATTTGGATAATTTCCTGATAAACTAGTTAAATAGGCAGGGTTTCCAAAAGTTTGAATGGCACCACCTGTTCTATTTCCTCTAACCCAACCTGCACCTTCAGACATTACAATTAATTCGTTTGAAACAGCACTAAAATTGTTAACAGATCCAATTACACCATTGTCATTATTATAAAAAGCTGTGACACCAGTATTGTTGTCTGAATAAGCATCACCAGTTGTTGTGGTGTTAAAACTTAAACTATGAGCGCCTCTTGAAGCAGTTATCGATGGTATATTTATTGTTTGATTTTGTGAAGCTGCTATATTTCCAGTCCAATTATAAACATAAGGTGTAGTATCAACCGTATAATTTATAGTTAAACTTGTAATAGCATTCGTTCCACCATTTTTTACAACAATTTGAGGCGTTACAGAAGTGCCACAATTTATATTTAATGTTGGACTATTTACGGATATAAATTTCACATCTGTTGGAGGAATTTGAACTGGAATATCAGATTGCCAAATTCCACGCCCATAAGTCGCCGCAATAATTTTGTTATCTTCTAAATTTATTTCTAAATCTGTTACTGAAACATTTGGTAAATTGGTGTCAAACGGTTGCCAAGTTGCCATTGAATCGTCTTTGTAATATACTCCTAATGAAGTACCTACATATAACGGATTATCTGTATTTCTTCCTTGATGAACAATAATGTTTTTAGATATTGAAGGTAAGCCTGCCGCGATGTTAGTAAACGATGTTCCTCCGTTTATAGAAACCATGGCTTGCCCGCTAGCCCCACTTCTAGTAATATATACAATGTTGCTATTAGAAGAGTGAACTGTTATGCTAGTAATACCTGATGCCAAGGTTGATGCTAACGAAAAAGTTACTCCTGCATCAACACTTTTATATAGCGAACTACCATTTGCAACGTAAATTATATTATCGTTAGAGGGATCAATAGAAATCAATTCTAAGTTTCCTGTACCTACAGAAGTAGTATTTTGTTGCACCCAAGCACCACTTACTAATTTGTATAATCCATCAAAACCAGAATACATGTTTCCTTGACTATCTCCTCTTAAAGGTGTAACCCAATTTCCGTCGATACCGCCAGGAGAGCCTACGCCGCCAGTACTAGAATTTCCAGCAGTACTTGAGATATATAAAGAAGATCCATTCTGAATGAAACCATAATAAAGATTACTGTTAGTTTGACTTATAGCTGTATCCATTCCATCTGCACCATAATAGTTTTTCCAAGCTCCACCGCTGTAAGCATGCCCGCCATTATCTTGTAAACCACCCACCATATTACTTGCGGTAGATTTCGCTACTGATACTTTGTAAAACATACTAATTTGAAGCCCTGCAGTTAAATCTGTAAAATTGGTTCCGTCATTTGCACTCATATAAATTCCACCATCACTCAAACAAAATAATTTTCCATTAATGTATTGTAAATGATGAATATCAGCATGAGTGTAAGAAACACCCGTTGGGTTACTCCAGCTATTTATTTTTGTAACTGCTGTTCCTCCATTTGTAGATTTCCAAACATTTAAACAACCTGTAAAAACTAAATCTTTGTTTGTGTCGGAAACTGCCAAAGCTAAATCGTACCAACCTTGAGTAGATTCTAAAAAGTCTGTTGTGGTTTGAGTAGCCGTAAAAGAAACGGCGCTATCCGTTGAACGATAAATACCATTTAAAGCATTACTGCCATTAATACTTAACACATAAACATAAGAATTGTCAGCTGGTGTTACGTCTAAAATCATTCTACTTGTTGAAGCTGCAGCCGATAACCCTGCTGTAATATTTGTAAAAGTATCACCCGTATTTGTAGATTTATAAAATTTAAATCCAGTTCCTAAAACCGTTGAATAACCTGTCGCATAAACAACCGTTGGGTCATTTGGTTTAAATCGTACTGATCCTTGAGAAAAATCACCAGATTGTTCCACTGTCCAAGTAGTTCCTCCATCAATGGTTCTATATAAACCAGCTGAAGTAGCACATAGTAATATTTGATTATTTGTCGGATGCATGATTAAATCTCCAGCTTGACTTCCTGTTCCAGTAAAAGTTAACCCAGTAGTTCCCCAAGTTAATCCACCATCTGTAGATTTTAAAATCCCAATGGAATACGTATCAGAAGCATCTTTATCTCCAATAGCAATAAAAATAGTGTTGGAGTTGGTGTGGTCAATTGCAATTCCAGAAACACCTATTTGTGGTAATTCATCAGACAAAGGTGTCCAAGTAGCACCAGCATTGATAGATTTCCAAATTCCTCCCGCTGGCGAACCAACGTACATAATATTAGCATTAAAAGGATCAATAGCAACAGCACTCGTTCTTCCTTGTCCAGAAGACCATGAACCTGTATTGGTATGTGTAAAAGGACCAACTGGTTGCCAATTACTTGGTGGTAAAGCCATTGTTGAATTACTTCTGTTCGCTTTTGCGTTGTTTTTTTCTAGCCAAGCTTGCCAAAGTTGTTGAGGTGTCATTACGGTTCCATCATCATTTAACTGATTTTCCCATTTGTTTTCCCATCTTTTAAAGGGTTTGTAACCGCTCCCTTTTTTGTTTTTGTCATGCGTTTTCCAATATTCATTAAAATTGTCCACTTCATTTTGAAAGCTTGTGTTTTTTGAATTTGAATTTGAATTTTTCCATGGTGCATTTGGATTGTATTGGGAAAATCCAATAACCGAAAAAAGCAACAATAATCTTAAGTAGGTGTTTTTCATTGTGTTAGTTATTTGTTAGGTTGCGCAAACATACTAAAAAGTTTTTATGAATTGTTAAAAATCTTAATACTAACGCCAAGTTTTTATACTTTTGCAACAAAATTTTCATGATGTTTAAAAACAAAATTTTCACAATTTTCTTTGTAAGTTTATTAATTGTAATTTTTTTTTCTATTTATAGTTTAATTAATAGAAAAAACCTGCCAATTATCACACCAAGAGATGTAAATCCTGAATTGGTAGATTCTTTAGTGCAACATATTGGTTATAATCATAAAATTGCACCTTTTGCGTTTACGAATCAAAACGGAAAAAAAGTAACCAATAAAGACTATGAAGGAAAAATTTATGTAGCCGATTTCTTTTTTACCACTTGTCAAACCATTTGTCCGAAAATGACCGACAACATGGTTTGGTTGCAAGATAAAATTAAAGACAATCCGAAAGTAAAATTGCTTTCTCATTCGGTTTTTCCTGATGAAGATACGGTTGAGGTATTAAAAAAATATGCAAAAGAAAAAGGCGTTATCGATGAAAAATGGAATTTAGTCACTGGAAATCAGAACGAAATCTATAAAATTGCCCGTCAATCTTATTTGGTTGTGAAAACAGGGAAACCAGAAGAAATGTACGATATGGTCCATACCGAAAATTTTGTTTTAGTCGATCAAAAAGGAAGAATTAGAGGGTTTTACAACGGATTAAATATCGATAAAAACGTAAAAGACGAAAAAAATCTAACCCAGTTATTGGAAGATATTGAATATTTATCTGAGAAAGATTAGTTGTACTTCATCTTTCTTAAAATTCGTAAACTTTCTTTAAAATAAATATACGCCAACGGATTTTTATAGGCTTTTAAAACACTTTTGGCTTCAATCAATTTGTGTTTAGCGTCTTTAAAATCGTTTAAATAGCAAATCATTAACGTGTGCGGAATTCGTAAGACTTCCATTTCTGGAACCTCTTTGTTTTTGTGTAATTTTTGAATCGTAATTAAAACCGAATTATAAATATGATGGAGTAATTTCTTGTTGTATTGTGGCGGTTCAAACAACATTTCGGTTTCCATTTTATAATACCCATTATCGTAAAAATAAAAGGTTAATTTTTCTAACGGATAATAACTGGTTTTGTCATTTAAGCCCAATTTCACATATTCCGTAATCTTAAAACTATCTTTGTCGTAACTAATTATTACTTCATCTTGATTGGAATAAAACAACTTTATTTGTTCATTTACCAATTCAATATCCACCCGAGAAAAATAGACTTCGTTTCTGTTTTGTTTAGGAATTCCTGCCCAACACACCACAAAATTTTCTTTAAAAACCTGGTATTGATTACTAAAATCTTTATGTCTGACTGTAATAAAATCCAACACACCATCTAACGTATGTTGAATGCTATTTCTCGAATTGTTTTCAATACTAATAACGGTTTCAACATTAGATTTAGAGGCAACAATCTTTTCTTCCGTAGGTTGTGTGTTACTTCCAATTCTGATGAACGTGTTCCCAGCATAAATGGTATAAATGTTTTTCTTAAAATAAGAAACTTTGTTTTTAGGT
>JAULXA010000105.1:0-11494 GCA_032118875.1 Flavobacterium sp. | reverse complement strand
TGAAGTTGAGGTAAATAAATATTTGTAACTTCAGACGCAAAATTTTTTTCAATAAATTCTTTGTATAATTTTGGAGTAATAGTATCACAATTGTTAGATGATTTTGTTGAAAGACCTTTAACTTTAAGCAAGTGATGATAGGTTTCGTGAGAATCTTTGTATGTAATAGAATAATTACGAGGTCCAAAACTATAAAATGATTCAATTGTGACATTATTACCTAACACATGTTTGAAATCACCAAAAGCGTGTGAATACTGTAATGGATCAGGTACATTTTCAGGTAATGCGAAAATAAGTGAATCGGTATCAACGGATAATACAATTCCATTTAATTTTTCAATTTTTTCTGCTTCTTCATAAATAAATTTTCTTGCCAAAGCATTTATTTCTGAAGTCAAATATAAAGTGCCGCATAAACTGGGTTTAATTTTGGTAGGAGTAACAATTTCAATTTCACAGACGTCGTCGGTTAAAGGAATTATATCTAAAATATGATTATCCGGAACTGAGGCATATTTTTCAATTTCATACAAATTGCGGCAAAAAAAATGTTTAGTAAAATTAGTATGAAGAGCAAAGCGGCCATAAAACGAATTTAACATTTCTTTATACAATTGTTTTTGAGCAGAATTGGCTTTTACTTTTTTTGGGTTTATTGCAAGCAAATTATTAAGATTCATTTTTGAATTTATTTTTTCACAAATAATGTCTTTATTATCGTTTGTTGAAAATAAATCTGTACTTTGTAACTTAAGAGAACCAAGTATTTTTACAAAAGTTTCAAAAATAGGTTTTCTTTCACTGTAATGATGAACTTCGTACCACTCTAAAATTTTGTACCCTAAAGATACAGCCTTCTCTAAGTCTGTTACCTGATAACAAGATGTAAAGGCACGATTTTCATCGCTACGATGAACGCAACGTTTTGTAGTTTTTTTGGTAAGACAAGAACGACAAAGTGCCATGTGATTATATTCGTCATTTAATCTGTAAGGCAAATAAGGACGGAGTAATTTTGAAGGAGGTAGAATTTTAACATGAGCAGCATCTCCCTGCATAGGTTCATTATTATAATAAAAATGATTGTTAACATATTTAATGTTATTTTTGAGTAACTGTGGATTTAAAATTACAGTGTACTTTCCAACAGGAAATGAATTAGTCATGGCAATATGACTGTACAAAGAATTAACATCAGCAAAATATAATTTATAATTTGGATGGTCAGTTAGAGAAAACTTTAATCTGTACACTTCAATAAAACCTCCTCGCAAAGTAGCTCTTGGGGTTAATCGTCTTAATGGTCTGTTTTTAGAAAAATTTGTATCAATTTGAAACACTTCCATTTCTACCGGATTATTTAATTTATACTTATGCCATTCACATTCATAAATTACTTCAATTTTTTTTACATCAAAAAAGTAGTAATTTAATAACGTATTTTCTTCTTTCTCGTCTCTTTCCTTTAATTTTTGCATTGGCATTCCAAATACATTATTTGAATCAATAGTTCGTTCTTTATTACGAATATGGGAGCAATCCGGGGGTAAATGGAAATGAAACTCACAACCTCGATATTGATAAACAGTTTTAGTAATAGGCGAATAACCGTCAACAAAGTGTTTTCCAAAACACTTTTGACCATCGGGATTGTTAAAAGCATTAAGGATATTTAATCCGAAATGTTTCCAATTGAGCCAATTGGTCCATTCGATTTCGCCTCTACTAACCTGTACCGAACTGCCTGTAAAAGGATGCATAACTGTGTGCATAATTTCGTCATTCATAAAAAAGTAAGCAAAAACAGCATATGTAAAACCACTTATTGAGCTTATTTTCCATCCAAAAGGATGTATAAAATTTAATTTTTCGTGTTGGTTTTTGGCAGTTTTAAAAATTAAATCTTGCAATTCAAAACATTGTTGAACAAAGGAAACACAACAAAAGAAAAATAATTTTGATTCGTATCTAGTTGTATTAATTAAATTATCATTAAAATTATAAGGGGCTTGAAGTTTGGAACAAAATATTTTTTTATGTTCTCGTTCGTCATTTGTATCAGAAAATTGTAAGAAATCAATTAATTTTGGTGGATTTCCTACGTAATTGTAAAATTCATTTCTGTTCCATATATTTGGATAATATACTCTTTCAAAAGGAATATTATATTGGACTGCTAAATCAAAAATAGAACCTTTAATATAACAGCTCATGTGAACAAATCTTAATTTAAGGGTTGAAATTTCCAAAAAATTAATTTTATTTCCGTCTTGAAAAACGTTTGGAATCACGTCGAGTTCAACAAAAGATTTTAAAATTAATAGTAAAGTTCTTGAGTCGCTTACAACCACTGTAAAATTTGACATAACATTTGAAGAACATAAAAAAATCATTAATTTATTTACAGCAGTTTTTATTTGACTGTTATCAAATTTTGAGTTAACTGTTTGCTCAAAATCTTTTGAAACATTTTGAGATGTTTTTTTGATTTTAAATGGTTTTTCTGAAAATGGCTTGGGATTTTCAGCATATTGATGATAAATTTCTTCTGTAGAGTTAATATTATAAAATAACAAATTATCATCTAAAAATAAATGTTCTTTAAATAAACAACGACTTTCCTCTTTATATAAACTAATAACATTAGGTACTTCAGAGGTAGAATTATTTTTATGAATATCACATAATAAATCACAATAAAAGTCTTTTTTAAATAATTGAGCAAACGTTAAATTATTATCATCACAAAATGTTTTTTGTATACTGTAACAATTTTGACAATTAGCACATCCAAAGTCTTTAAAAGCAACGTGTAAAAATGCCATATTAGGCCAAATTAAGTGACCTGCTTGTTTACTTATTTGACAAATATGATTTTCTTCTTTTACTTTATAACAAAAAGTACAGGTATATTTTTTTACTCCGCATACATGACGTTCTATTAAAACATCTCTATTTTCATTTAAACGACTAAATTCGAAAATTCCACAAATCGGACATTTCCATCCTTTACCATTTGAGTTACAAACTTTTTTGTGGCGATCGTAACAGGTATGTGATTGAAATGTTAAATTACAATTATTACAATCGAAAGATAGCATTTGTTTTACTTCTGGCAAATTAGAATCACAAAAAAATATATTTTCGTTAGCAATTTCAATTGTTTCTTTAGTTTTGTAAATGCCGTTACAATTAAAACATAATCTTATTTTTGAACATTTGTGATTTCTTCTCCATTGATTATTTAATGATTTTCGACAATCAAAACATACAATCTTTTTATAAAAAGTAAAAAATGCTTTTAAATTATCTATAATATTTACATGACCATTAAGCACTTGTAAATATATGCGCGGTAATTCATAATTATTTCCAGGAGGGAATGATTGAATTTCAGGCTTTCCACCATCAAGAGATAATATAACATGAATTTGAACTTTAAAGTAATCAGAAAGTATTTGGAGCACTTTTAATTCATGAGGTCCTTCTAAGCTAATATTACAAGCTTGACAAACATCTTTGTGAAATTCATGTAAAAGATGAATAGCTTCTTCTTTTAATTTTTTAGCTATTCTTCTGTAACATATTTTTTTAATTTTTTCATGAAATATAGGATTTGTTATTTTAAGAATTGCAAAACACACTGATTTTGTTAAACAATCATTTTTAATTTCAGTTTGCAAAGATATTCTTCCACCTGGTAAGAAACAGTTTTTAGTGTTTGTGCCAACTGTTGTTGCCAGAGTCACAGGTCGACGTTGAGTACTTGAATTTTCTAAATGTACGTTAGAAACAACTCTAAAAAACACACAAAATGATTTTTCTAATAGTTTCATTGATGAATTAGAGTTAACAAAACGATTTAAATTTGACATTAGATGTGTCACCATATTTTTGGCATCATTGTCTTGAAGGATATATGGTGATGTTCTAAATGCATTAAACAAATCTTCTTGAGTTAATGTCATATAAATCATGTTTTTTGTTTCATTCTTATAAAACGATTTTAAATTTTGTAGTATAGAAAAAAAACTTTTTTCTAATATATCTAACACGTCTTTTAGTAATATTGGTTTATCAGTTTTTTTTTTAAAATGTAATATGTATTGATGATCTTGTAAATTAAACTTTTTTTGTCTTTTTAAGTATGTTTTTATAACATAAACTTTAACTAAATCATTTTCTTCTATAAGAGTTTCATCATTAAATATATCGTCTTTATTGTTTGAATTATTTTCTCGATCGTCCTCTTCGGATAATGTATTATTGTCAATATGATCACTTAAATTTGCAAACTCGTCAATTTGGTTTTGTTGCTGCACTTGTTCTTCTTCAATGTCGGTTTCAATATTTCTTAATAAATCAAAATGATGGGAAGACGAAGAATCATCACTATCAATATTTTCTAATGTTTGATTATTTGTTTTGTTAAGGGTTTCTTTAACTTGTTGCCTTGTTAACACACCTTCACCTTCCTGTTCAAAATCACTGTTTTCTTCATCATTCCAAATTAATTTTGCTCTTTCAAGAGCGTCTCGATAAATTTTATTCGGATCCATTTTGTTCGTTCTAAATGTCCTTCAAAATGCAGCTAGGTTTACCTAGCTTTAAAGAAATGGTGCTAGCGCGTACGAGTTTCTGTAAGCCTACATAGAAAAAAGAAAGCTTTCTATCTAGGTCATCTGTAAGTTTAAAAATGTTGACTGACGAAGAAATAATAAAAATTTGGCAAGACCAAAATTTTGGTGGAAGTTTTAGTGGTATAAGAACATTTAAAACATTTTTAAAAACGGATTTAAACGAAGATATTAGTGAAAATCGTTTGTACGCTATTTTCAAAAAATTTCCTGATTATGTTTCACAATTAAGACCTATTCGAAAATATCCAACAAGAAGCTACGTAAGCAACAGTTTTGGTGAATTAATGGAGATGGATTTAGGTGTAATGGCACCATTCAATTCATTTAGATATTTTTTGTGCCTGGTGGACGTTTTTTCTTGGCACATATGGTGCGAACCACTTCGAAAAAAAAATGGACCAACCGTTGGAAAAGCATTAGAAAAATTGTTTGAAGAAATTAAGAGTCCTATAACAAAAATTCAAGCCGATTCTGGAACTGAGTTTATAGGCAACAAAGCAATATTTTTAAAACACAAAATATTATTTAAAACTAAACATTTAAAAAATAAAGCGGCCATGGCTGAACATGCTATTTATTTAGTAAAAAGAAAACTTTATTTAATTATGCGATCGGAAAGATCAAAAAATTGGGTAAAATATTTACCAATTGCTGTTAATTTGCTTAACAAAAGACCTATTAAAAGAAATGGAAACGTGCCTCCCGAAATGGTAAATTCAATGTTTGACGATGTGAAAGTTCGAGAAGCTCAAAAAAAACAAAATTTAAATGTTGAGTCAGAATTAAATTATAAAGAACAAAATAAATTACAAACCAAATATGAATCTGAGAGGAAAAATTTTCAAGTTAATGATTTTGTTTACCTGGACTACAAAGAAGACACATTTGCAAAAAGTTTCAATCAAAAGATAAGTATATTTTAATAATATACGTAGAGTCTATTTTTGTACGTAAGTGTGTTTCAAACAAAATTCAATGGGTTCCCAAAATTGTTTTCGTAATTTTCTAAGGTCTAGAAAAATGTTCTAGTGACTATTTTGCTTAAAAAGTTCCATAATAAGAAAAAAACTAATGTTTGCCTCTCACAAAATATTGAAAGTTTTCAAAAACATTCAGTGTCTTTTTTAGTAAATAAATTCCATAATAAGAAACATTTTTCTGTTCAACGCACATACGTTGAGAAATCTGGAAAGTCAAGGCAAAAAGAAAAGACGCTGTTTTTCTATATAATTTTAGTTCATTTTTCTTTCTCTCTCCGTTATTTGCGCAGACGCTAGAAGCTTGCGCATTATAGACGCAGAGAAAAAATAAAGTCCTAAGTATATTTGTCTTTCCTTCCCTCTTGCTCTAAAGCAGAAAGTTTGCGCATACCTTTTTTATGTTTGGCTCTTATTGGTTGCCTTCGCTTAAACCTGGCGGGAACATTCTATAAAATGAAAATAGGAAGATGTTTTGCCGTGACTCTTTTTCTGATTTTTACAGGGGACAAATCTACCAAATTCACAAAGTCGATGCATTGCGTCAACCTGTTATGTTTCAACTTAAAGACCTAATGGGAGATATCATCAAGGGCCGTTATTACAAAGAACAATTACGAAAAGCACCTACACCAGGCGTTGATTATCAATTTGAGGTGAAATATTATAACCAATAAAATGGGTTGTTATTGGTTTTTCCTTTTGCAATCAGACAACTGTGAAGAAGAAATTGTGTTTCTATTAAAGTGCTTTGTGTTTTGTCTTATACTAACGGCATTTCAATTAATGCTGGGATTTGTATTGAAAGCTTGCAAAATTATTTAAGAAGATGTTTCAAATCTTAGGTTTCCAAAATTTTGCGAAAAAAAAAAGAAAACGGAATCGACTTCGTTTTTGTGAAATATGAACATTATCCGATAAGTTTTTTTTAATTAATTCTGCTTTAAAAAATTTGTCAATACAATTTAACTCATCAAAATCCCATTATCATTTTTTTGTCACCATTTTTTTGTCACCATTTTTTTCAATCTGTTTTGACAAATTTCAAGCAGTTAATAATGTTTATATTTTTATACGACAAGTTTAATCGCTGGATAAAAGCTTCAGACGTGAAAAAAAACTAACAAAATGGAAGAAATGAAAAAAATGCCTTATGTCTGGCTTCTAACTAATCCGTTAAAACAAGTAATTTGTCGTAACACTTATACTTATAACATGAATTCTAAAAGTGAAGAATCTAAATTTTTTGTACCGGTAGTTAAGGATTACATGGATCTTTCAAAAGGAATTTGGAATGTTTCACTTGATACATATGTTATCAAAACTAATCATAACGCAGCTGATATCGTTCTAGACATAAGTACAAATTTAGTGTCTGGATTTCTTTTCGACAAGAAAAAGAATACAAATGAATCTAGAAATGTTTGCTTGGGCAAAATATTTTTAGTAAGCCCCCCTTACATGGTAACAGGAGGACCATTTGAAAAAAAATGGTTTAATGTCCAAACAAATCGAGAATTTTCAAATTTCGAAATTTATGTTCAACAAAATGCATTGTCTCACCCTTTGACATCTTTAGAATTAGAATTTGAAATTACCTTTTTGTTTCAACGGATTAAATAAAAAGTAAACAATAAAAATGGATAAACCATATTTAAGACATCTATTTGAAGAAAATCGTACTTTGCTTAAAACTTTGTCTGACGGTGTTCCTAGAATAGTACACACCGAATTATCAAAAGCAAGTGATCAATCATTAAATCTTTTAATTAGAATTTTATATTTAATTTCTGTCGGTGAAATCAGTCTTACTGAAGAAGCAGCTGAAACAATTAAAAAAGCCAAAAAATTAAAAAGACTTTTTGCTTTTGAAAGTAAAATCTATTTTCATAAAATTTTAAGATCATCAAGAAAGGAAAAACTTGATGTGTTAAGACAATTTACCAAAATTTATTCGTCTTTATTGTATACTTTTTTTAATCATACAGAAGAATTACAGTGATTCAAAAATGAAAAGTCTCAATCAAAATGAGTTGGCATAATCAAAATGGACGGGGACCTTTCGGGTCAGGAGCAACGCTTTTAACGTCATTTCCTGGTCCGAGAAAGTTAATACCTGGAATTGGTTTTGCAAGTCGCTTACCTCCCGGAGAGTTTGACAAATTATATGGTCCACCCAAATATGATTTACCCAAAAGTGTACCTAACGAACCCAATTTAAAAGAAGTTGCTAAAGAGCCTGAAACAATAAGAGTTTCAAACAAACCCGAACCTACGTTGCAATTGGGCTTTGGAAATGTTCCAAATGAAACTGACTTTAATAATATTGAAGACAATGAAATTGAAGAAAGTGAAAAAAAAGACAAAGTCAATTCAAACATTTTAGATGCTTTCAATCATCCAGTTTTTAAAGTAAAAAAAGACATGTTTATCTCTGGCAAAGGAGTTAAAAAAAAAATAAACATTGAAAGTGCAAAAAAAGCTGACAAAAAACATTTTCTGAAAATTGTGAAAAAAATGAAATAAATATTTTGCATTATGGCGGACGTTAACGTTTTAGAGCAGGGAACTTATCCTGCTGAGCCTATGATTAAAAGTTTTTTTCGAAAGTTACCAACAGATTTACGTTTTATTCAAACTGAATACAGACAATTTAACTCTCAAACAGGTGTTGATAAAAACAGTACCAATTTTAGTTTTGTTTTAAATCGTTTAGATGCACCCTATTGTTACTTACTTGAAGACAGCTTAATTAAAGTGAACTTAGTGATAACTAAAAGCGATGGTATTACTTTACCGGATGCGGACAAAACAGTAGCACCTATTAATAATGTATGTGGAAGTTTATTTGAAGATGTAAGAATGAAAATTAATGACGATGAACTAACCCAAAACGGTGAATTTTACCCATATAAATGTTATTTAAAAAGACTAATTACATATTCACAACCTGTAAAATCAACTCAATTTGTTGCTCAAGGTTATTATGAGGACTCTGTTACGGACAATGACGACATTGAACCTCAAAATTCAAATAACGGATGGAAGCAAAGATGTTCGTGGTTTCGGGAAGGGATCGAAAGTCTTAATGCACCTTACCGTGCTGGTGGTGCACATTTTATTAGTACCTTTGACCATGACTTAACTTATATTGGAAAAGCCATGCCTCCCGGAACCAAAATTTCGTTTAATTTAACTCGAAGCAGTGATGACTTTTTTTTAATGAAAGACCCCAGTGACACTGAAAAATATCGAGCAATTGTTTTAAATTGTGTTCTTTTTGTAAAGGTAGCAAAAATGAGTGACGCAATTTTCAGAGAACTTGAAACTAGCTTTACCAAACAACCCATTTTATATCAGTTTAGAAAATTTATTGCAAAAGAAATCAATATTCCAGTGTTGTCAAGAGAGTTTATAACGGGAAATTTATTTCCGGACAGTGAAATTCCTTGCAAACTTCATTTTGTAATTGTCCATTCAAATTCAAAGTGCGGAGATCAAACTACTAATCCATTTACGTTTCTTAGAAAATTTACAATCAAAAAAGATGAAATTGATAAAAGTGGAAATTTAGCGGTTGAAATTGATCAAACATGTATGTATGCCAAGTTAAGAGACATGCATAAGCAAAATCAGACATTGCAAATTCAACTTGTCGATGCTTTATCTTTACTTCATCAAACTTTAAACAAAATATCGGTCCCTGAGAGAACAGAACCAATTGTACCTCAAACTGTGGCAACCGAAGGATCAAGTACGGGTGTGACAACCAGAGCATCTAGTGGTAATAATAATTTTTAGCTGCTTATAATATTACTTGTACTTTTTTTATTATGTAATTTTAAATAATTTGTCTTTTGCAAAAATTTTATTATTGTCTATTTTATTTTTAGGTCAAAAACACAGAGCTAAAGGCACAAAAAGAATTCGAAGAGAGGAAGATATCGAGTCAGGGACGTCTAATGATACTTTTCGAACTATTGGGGACAGCGACGATGAAGCTGAAGGTGAAGCTATTAATCCTAATTTTTTGAGACAACAACAAATATCAGCTTTAAATGCAACAGAGCATCCCGTTTACATCGAAAGCTTTGAGTTAGATATAAATTCAGCTCCAATAAGCCAATTTCGATCAGAAAACACTGAGGATGAATGCGTTGGAGATTTTATTCGTTTCTTAAACACCAATGCGTTTATGGGCAGTTTACTTTCTAATTCTATTGATTATCAGCAGTACAGATGTGGTTTTTATATTGCTGCCTTTGATTTGACAACTGCGCAAGATGGAGGACTTGACCAATACAGTGTTCCTGCTACAATGAAAGGTGCGTATTTTTAACTTTGTAGTTCAATTACTAAACGTCCCATTTCTATTTCTATTTTTTATAAGCAATGAGTAATGCTAAAATGCCGATATGAATTTGTCTGTTATTTTTTGTTTTAGGAAATTTAAGAGCACGAATACGGTTTAATCGTCCACCAGAAAAAGATCTAACATTACTAATGTTTTCTGAAAGCACATGCCTTCTCGAAATTCCAAAATCGGGAGGAATTAAACTCTCCTACGTTCCAAATTAAGTAAGTCGTAAGTTTAAAACTCGGTTAAATTACAACTTAGAGTGTAAGCTGCGTATTTTTTTATTTAAAGTACATTAACATTAAGAAATCATTCATTTCTTTAACGTCGGTTTCTTTGAACGGTCATTTTAAAGCTACACAATGATTTTTTACTTTTTTTCGTTTTCTTTGCTTTTTGTGCAAGTGTCACTTGAAAAAAATTTCTTTCTTGAGAACTGTCACGAAGTTCTTAATTTTAACGCAAACTGTATGCAGCTCAAATGGACATACCCAACATGTGTCCCCTGGGACACACACAATTGCAAATTAGACAAAAGCAAAAAAAACAGGAGACATTGCCTTAATTACGATTGCTCAGTAAGTTAGCTGCTTAGTTCTATAGTAAAAATAAATTTAAATTAAGAATTTAAAAACATATTTAGTAAATTATCATTGCATTATTTTTAGCAATATTTGCGAAAAGTGGAGTTGGCGTCCAGCAGTCCGTCGACTCTGACAACAACAACAACAACAAGAACCACAACAACAAAGGAAGAAAAACCTTGTCCGGTGTGTCCTCTTTGTAAAACTTTTACAATTACAACAACAACAACCACAGGGACAACAACAACAACAGTTTTTCCAACAACAGTGACAACAACAACAAAGACCACAACTGCCTACACGTACAAGCCATTTACAAGTAAGCTTAAAATAATTAAAGCAATATAATTACAAATTTATTAATTATTATTACAATATTATGTTGTTATATGCATTAAATTTGTCACGATAGCATCATAGAATGTATTTTTAAACTATTTTTAGCACCAAAAGAACGCCAATATTTTGCAATGTCCAAAGATCCTTTTTGCGATGCTTACTCGTGTGCGGTTATCGAACGCTTTGCAGATGGCTGCATATACTATCACAAAAAGGACTCAGATTTGGATTGTCATCTGTTCTGTGCCTTGACAAACTGCAGGTTACAATTTTGTAATAAAAACAAAAGAAAATTTAAAACAAATGTTAAAATTTGCTCTATTTTTATTAATTTTGTGTATTAATTTCAGCAAAACCTTTATTCCGGGGTTCAGATACTGTCCCCGGTATAATTGTACTTTGTTACCTACATCTACCACCACCACTACAACAACAACAGCTGTAACAACAACTGCGGGTAAATGCACATACAATATAAATTATAATTCAGATACAATTAAAGTTTTTATGTATACAATTTTATTTGTGTAATATATTGTATAATGTTTAGAACCCGAACCACGACCGGATGCAGTGATTGGGGCGACAGTGGGT
>JAULXA010000104.1:0-2457 GCA_032118875.1 Flavobacterium sp. | reverse complement strand
CAATGTTTAACACCTTTTTAGCATTTGGGCATTTCCTTACAGGTCGGGCTTTCCGCTATATCTCCGATTGGCAAAAAGCTACGGGCAAACCCTTGTTTTTGTCCATCGGAGGATGCCGCTGCAATCCATAATGCAATTTTGTGCAAAAAAATAAATATATTTGTACTATGCAAATTAATTTTCACAAATACCAAGGAACCGGAAACGATTTTGTTATGATTGATAATCGTAATAACACCTTTCCCAAAAATAATACCAAACTGATTGAATTTTTATGCGACCGACGTTTTGGCATTGGTGGCGATGGTTTAATCTTATTAGAAAATCACGAAAAATATGATTTCACTATGGTGTATTATAATTCCGATGGAAGTACAAGTACGATGTGCGGCAATGGCGGACGTTGTTTGGTAGCTTTTGCAAAACAATTAGGCGTGATTGAAAATGAAGCACATTTTGAAGCGTCTGACGGCTATCATTATGCGAAATTTGAAAACAATTTAATTGCGCTACAAATGATTGATGTTAATGAAGTAAAGCATTTTAATTCACATGAATTTGTATATACAGGTTCACCACATCATGTACAATTTGTGGACGATTTAGAGCAATTTGATGTCAAAAATGAAGGAGCAAGATTAAGATATTCTGATTTATACGACGCCAATGGTTGTAATATTAATTTTGTTGAACAAATGGACACTGACACTTTTTCAGTTCGTACTTATGAAAGAGGCGTAGAAGATGAAACCTTGTCTTGCGGAACAGGTGCAACTGGAGTCGCAATTGCAATGCATTCCATAGGTAAAACAGCTGCTAACCGAATTAATATTAATGTGTTAGGCGGAAAACTTACCATTGGTTTTGATGTGGAAAACAACACTTATAAAAACGTATTTTTAACGGGTCCAGCTGAGATGGTTTTTGGTGGAAGTTTGGAAGTCTAATTCTCCAAACTCAACAAACTCTTTTTAATAATTTCATAATGCGTCCAAGGAATAAAGTGATCCGCTTTTTCAATTGGTAGGACTTTTATTTTCTTAGCATTTATAAATTCTTTTACCATAAAACCAACATTTGAATAAGGTACTAACGAATCTTCCGTTCCGTGAATGATAATTACGTTGGAAGTGATTTTATGTAATTGAGATTTCATTACAACTAAATCCTCTTTCAACCACCAAAGCTCTTCATTGGATGGTCGGAATGCACCGGGAATTAGATATTTGATGGGTTTCGACATTAAAACAGGTCGCCATTCTTCTGGATTTTCTGCTTTTGGGTCAACCGAACCTGATAGAATCACTAAATTTTTAAATAGCATTGGGTTTTTGGTTGCCAGTTTTACTGCCACTGGTCCGCCCATAGAATGGCCAATTAGGGTAACCGCTTGGTTGTTATTTTTAGATTGTATAAAAGATAAAATTAAATTGGCTTGTGCATTTAAATCTTCTGCTTCGCCAAAATTGCTATATCCAAAACCTGGTCGGTCAATGGCAATTAAGCGGTATTTTTTTTGTAAATCGATGTCAGATAAATAGGTTTTATAAGCATCCCAACTTCCTGGTGAACCGTGTAAAAAGAAAAGTGTAGGTTTGGTAGAATCTCCAGTTTCTATATAATGGATTTGGTGGATTTCAGAAATTTTATAATTGATATCTTTAAATGCAGTATTTGATTTCGAGAAATATTCCGTTGTTTTTTTAGGCGACATGCGCATTCGCATACACGACTGACAAAAAACTAAGTAGCCACAAAATACTATGAAGATAATCATTTTTTTAGAAATTTTTATTTTCATAAGATGTACTCGTGTTTTAAAATATTAAAAGTCTATTCTAGCCCCGATTGCAGCGGCATCTCCCGATTTTTTTTCGGGAATATAGCGGAAAGCGGGACATTTGTTGACCTGAAATACTGCTTTAGTGCTTCAAAAACCTAATAAGAAATGATGTTTTCGTTTTTGAAATCGTTTTCAATAATTCCATCACGTAAACGTATGATTCTGTGTGCGTGTGCGGCAATATCTTCTTCGTGAGTAACTAAAATTACAGTGTTTCCGTTAGCATGAATTTCGCCGAAAAGTTTCATGATTTCTACTGAAGTTTTACTGTCTAAGTTTCCAGTAGGTTCATCCGCTAAAATAATAGAAGGCTTGTTAACCAAAGCTCTACCAACTGCTACACGCTGACGTTGTCCACCAGAAAGTTGATTCGGTTTGTGGTCCATTCTATCTGCTAATCCAACTTGAGTTAATACTTCTGTGGCGCGTTTATTTCTTTCGTCTTTAGAAAATCCTGCGTAAACCATTGGTAAGGCTACGTTGTCTAAAGCAGTAGTTCGAGGCATTAAGTTAAAGGTTTGAAAAACGAAACCGATTTCTTTGTTTCTGATTTCAGCTAATTCGTCATCATGCATTTCGCTAACTTGCTTTCCGTTAAGGATATAACTTCCGGC
>JAULXA010000103.1:0-7046 GCA_032118875.1 Flavobacterium sp. | reverse complement strand
GCCAAAATCGGCTTAGAACGAATAACAAACTTATTGAATGGAATTTGCTCGGGTATGCCCTTGTATTCAAAGTTGATGTATATAGTTGTGCGTTCAGGGAATGTGACAATCTCAATCATATCATCCTCTAAATTTGTAATCTCGCCTGTAATTACAGCGGGTGTATCTCCTCCTATATACACATCTAACCATACATGCGGTAATAAACCATTCTGTCTGGCATATCCTTCTTCTTCACTACGATCCATCAATAATATGGATGTAATGGATTCATCGGAGAGACCACCATCTGCGTTTATAGTTAACAACATCTTCTTCAAAGTCGCTACATTTATAAGCGCGAACTTACTATCATCAATGTAATCTATAATGAATGTATTTTGATGCAAATCAGGGTTTGTGGGCGATTCTATCTGTATTATATCACCCAATTTCAATCTGATATCGCCCATTTCTGTATTATCCATTATATATTTACTTTCTATATTATTATTATAACGTTCAAAATTGATTTCTAAAATTGTAAAACCATTTAAACAATAATTACCTGATAATATATCTGAAATGGAGTACACTATTGAACCTAATACTGAGAGCGTAAAGAGTAAAATTTACCATACGCCTCATGCCAGTTATAAGATTTTGAATAAGGACAATCAAGCAACTGATGATTCTCTGAACCCGTATCGTTCGGTAATTCTAGACCCGCTCACCGACAAGATCCTGTGTTTCTCGCCACCTAAATCGGTTTCATTAGAGACATTTGTGTCTAAATGCCAGGGTTTCGCGGGCGTAACTGCTACTAAAATAATTGAAGGCACGATGATGAATTTATTCTATGATCCGCGAATTGAATCTTGGGAGATTGCATCAAAGAGTGCCGTCGGATGTAATTACTGGTATTTCCGTACTCAATATACAACAAGTGCTGCTGCGCTTCAGCTGACTTTCCGTGATATGTTTATTGACGCAATGCGTGCGCCTTATGGTTCTAAATTGAATGACATTCCGCTCATTCAAGAGCTAGATAAGTCTCGCGTATATAGTTTTGTAGTGCAGCACCCGAACAATCACATTGTGTTACCGATTGCATTTCCAACTATCTATTTAGTTGCGGTTTATCAGGTGGATAACGACAACAAGATTCGTATCGTTGAGCCGGATGTAGTGTTTGCTAACAGCACTGTAATGTCGCCTGAGCCATGCTTTGTTGATGCATACGAGCACATTCACTTGACTGATTATACAAACGTCGGGATTATGTTGTATCATTCAGAGAGTGGACTCCGTGCAAGTGTGGAGAATCCGCAGTATGTTAACATGAGGAACTTCAGAGGAAACAACCAGAAAATGCAGTAACAATAAATGTAAAAGGAAGTGAAAAACCACAAGATTTAGTATTTGAAATTCCTTCAGATATTAATCCGATGTCTTTAAGATTTGATATTGGAGCAAATAAATTATTAAAACAAGTTCCTTTCAATAGTTTTAAAATTGAATATAAAGACAAAAAAATTGAAGGAAAAAAAGCAGAATTCTTCAAATATTTCTATCCTAACACTCAAGTTGAAATAGACACTTTAAATGTTACGGCTAAAATGAAAGATTTAGGCGAAGGCTATGATCCAATTTTAGGTTCAACTGTAGAATTAAAAAAAGAAATCGAAAAATTATATAAATAATAATCTTTCAACATCATAAAAAAAATAGGAACCAATTGGTTCCTATTTTTTATTTACAGCCATTTTGATATAACATTTTAATAATGAAGAATAAAACTTGTAATAATTAAATAATTTGCTTTTGTAGCCATGTTTTTGTTTCACTTGAAAAGCTTCTTGTAAAGCAAGAAACACTTGATTACTTACCCCACCATTTTCCATGTTAGCTGTCACTTTTGTGAAATATGCTGGTTTAATAACATCTTTGCAACGAATATAAAAATCTAAATCGCCAACTATTTTATAGGCCAAACTATACAAACCTACTTGGTCGAAAAGTTCTTTTTTATGAAACGATCCAACTTGTGCTACACTAATATCACTTATCACATTTTCCCATTGGTATTTTTCTCCAAAAACGTGTAAAACTTTTCCATCTGAATTTGTTAAATTCACTTGTGAGGAAATATAATTGCTTTCTGGATGGTTTTTTATTTCTAAAAAGTAGGCAGCTAATGCATCTGAAAAATACGTGTCGTCAGATCCTAAAAAGCCAATCCATTCGCCAGAACTCATTTTAATCCCTTTATTCCAGGCATCATAAATCCCTTTGTCTTTTTCAGAAACAAATCGATAAGAGATGCCTTTATCTTTAAATTTTGGCACAAAGGATTCAATTAGTTCAACCGTTTTATCTGAAGAATTTCCATCAATTATGATATATTCAAAATCTATAAAATCTAAATTTAACACAGATTGTATCGTTCTTGCAATGGTAGCTTCACTATTAAATGAAGCTGTAATTATGGTAAAAAAAGGTGTTTTAGACATCAGAATTTTTTTTAAATATTTTTTCGGTCAGAACTTGTATTTTCTGGTTTTTAAAAATGACAATCGCAAACAAAATAAAACTTAGTCCAAATACTAAAATAAGCATCCCATTGAACTGACCATTACAAATGTGATTCATCAATACATATCCAACATAAGCGTTCACTATAGCGATACTAATGAAATAAACATCTTGAATTGAAACTATAGTTTTCCATTTAATTTTGTTCAGACGATGATACGAAAACAAAACAAGTAAGGAACCAATTGTAAAAGAAATATTCCAAGCAATTACTACACCATAGGCACCATATTTACTGCCCAAAAGATATCCTAAAATTGGATTTAAAAGTGTTATAGCCAAATAAGAGTACATCAACCAATTTAATTTGCCTTCTCCTAAATAACTAAAATAAGCAGGATTACTACAAATGTTTACAAAAGTTGCAACACAACTCACAATCGCTGCAAATATAAAAAACGGAACTAACTTACCAATCCACAAATAAGAAACTGCGGGAATACAAATTAAGATACCTGTAATTAACAACACATTAAAAAACAAGATAAGAGAGAACGTTTTCATGTAAAGTTCTTTTATTTGTTTTTCGTCGGTTTCTTTCGCCTCAGCGACTACTGGAACAATTACTTGGTTAGCACTTACAATTAATCCTCTCAATTGCGTCACTAATCTACTGGCCATTTCATAATACCCAACAGATGCCAATCCACCAAACTTACTTAACAATGCTTTTGTAACCGGCTCAAAAGACATTTGCATAAAGGACAAGGCTTGCATTTTTAAGCCATAATTTATGATTTCCTTAAATAAAACCGGACTCCAGTTCCATTGAAATTTTAAAATCCCAGGTATGGTTTTAGACAATTGATATATGGATAAAATCAACACCAATATCGCTTGTATAATTTGGGCAAATATCAATCCTTTTAAACCAAATTTAGGAGTTAATAGTAAACACAAACCAAATAATAAAAGGGTCGAAAAACTAATAATATAACTTTTAATATAATTTTTTTGAATACCATCTAAACAACTACTTATTACACCACCAAGTGCATTAATTATCAAACTAATTAAAGAATAAGGCAGAATTTCTAAAGCAATGCCAATGTATTTTTTTTCTATAAAATGAGGTAAAATAATACCGCCCAAAAAAAGAATAAGAAGAGATATTAGAATATAAGTAACTATGATAAAGATAGAAGAAGTAAAAATTAATTTTCTTAAACTATCAAAATCTTTTCGGGTAAAATACGTAGAAACAAACTTTACAATACTTGTGCTAATACCAAAGTTGGCTAGCAAAGCAAGTGAAGTAGAAGCAATAATTAATGACCAAACACCTAAGAGTTCAATACCAATTGTATCTAATAAATATCTGTACAAAACAAAATACAAAATTCCCACAACCAAAACTTGTCCAATTGCTGCTATAGAATTTATAAGTAATTTAGAGTTTTGCAAGGATATTTATTTAAAATTTAAGATAAGACTTTCAACTTTTTCGACTCTGTTTTCCCAATTATGAAAATCTTTAATGATGGTATAATTTTTCTCAATTAATGGAATGTAATCATCAAAATTAGCTAAAATCGTTTCAATTTGAGCAATCGGATTTTCTTCATCAATTTCTATAATTGGAGTATAATCAAACAAATACTTCATATCGTCTGGCATTTTACCTAAAATCAAGCATCTAGACGCCATAGACTGTAAATATCTGTTTGTGATAGTAGAAATGCTACCAGTAATGTGTGGATGTGTAATGTTAGAAGGTACACAAATAGAAATTTTTGAATTGGCTAAACCCGCTAAAAAATCTTCACGAGAATTAAAAATAATCTCACCAACCTTTTTTTCGTACTTGTAAACGAATTTATTTTCAATTGCTATTATTTTCTCATGATACGCATTCCATTTTCTACCTAATTGTAAAACATCAATGGTTCTTTCGTGATAAGGAATAAATTTATATAAAGAACTATCAACAGCCTCTGGAACCCACTCCGAACGAAAATTAGGAATATTTAATGAGTTAAAATATGTGGCGGATTGCTTACTTGCTGTTAATAGCAAATTAATATTATATTGTTTAATTGTTTTTTCAATATCTGAAAACAAAGGTTCCCAAGCATCATACATCCAAAGCGTTTTTAATTTAGCTTTATAATGAAAATAGGGAAAAAATTTTTCTTTTTGATATCCAAATACGACATAATTATCGTTTTTTTTAATTGGAATTAGTATTGGAGGAAAAACTTTTAAAAACTGTCTTATTGAAAACGCCATAAAACCGCCTACTCCATTTTTAATTTTCCAATTAGGCTTGTTTAGTAATTTACTTTCAAACTCATTGTACAAATCCATTGAAACATGATTGTGAAAATTTGTTTTCACTAAAGTAAATTGTTTCATAAAGAAAGATTAAAACTTTAAAACGTCAAATAAATGATGAATTTCTTGCGTTAAATCTACTTGATGATTTCCAACGAAAAATCCTTTTTTATCTAAATATTGGGCATTTTTCATTTCTCCAAAAATCTCATAATCGAAATGTTTCAACACTTCGTTTTTAGTAAAATCTCCTGTTACAATTGGTCGACAATCGATTTGATTCGCTTCTAATTTTTTTACAATTTCCGCTCTGTCTAAAGTTGATTCTGGTTTAAGGATAAAACTAAATCCAAACCAACTACTATTATCTATATTTTTTTGAATGTAAAAATCTTTATGGTTTTCGAATAAGGACACGAATAATTCAGCATTTTTTCTTCTGTAATCTAAGAATGATGGTAATTTTTTCAATTGTTCTACACCAATTACACCACTCATTTCAACTGGTCGTACATTATAACCTGGTAAAATAAATCGGAACGATTCTTCAAAAGCATTATCACTTTTGTTAGAAACATGATTTTCTTTTGGTAAATGGCGTGTCCAACCGTGAGCACGCAAACAAACCATTACATGATACATTTCTTCATCATCCGTAACAATTAATCCACCTTCCATGGTTGCCATGTGGTGCGAATAAAAAGTAGAATACGTTCCAACTAAACCGAAAGTTCCTGCTTGCTTTCCTTTGAATTCAGCGCCCATAGATTCGCAATTATCTTCCATTAAGATAATATCTTTATCGCCAATGATTTCGTTTATCGCATCAAAATTATTAGGATTTCCTAATAAATTTACGGCTAAAATCATTTTAGTTTGATCCGAAACAGCGTTTTTTAATTGCTCTAAATCGAAATTCAAGGTATGTAAATCAACATCCACAAATTTCAATTTTAAGCCATATTGTGCTAAAGGATAATAAGTTGTCGACCAAGAAACAGCTGGTACAATTACTTCATCTCCTCTTTTTAATTTAGGGTTTTTCGTAAAAAAAAGCGCCGCAACAGCAATTAAATTGGCTGAAGAACCCGAATTTACCATAACGGCATATTTCGAATTTACATATTCTGCAAAATTTTCTTCAAACTGTTTTACGCCGGCACCCATGGTATACATGTCTTTAGCAATAACGCCATTGATGGCTTCTATTTCTTTTTCGTCCCAAGTGGACGAAGCTAACGGATATTTAATCATGTAGAACTTCTGTTTTAAAATAGTCTAAAGTGTTTTTTATTCCTTCTTTTAGGCTGGTATGGTGTTTCCAACCAAATTGTTTCAATTTACTATCGTCAATTAATTTCTGTTTCATACCAATTGGTTTTGACAAATCGTGTACGAATTTACCAGTGAAACCAACTGCTTCAGCAATTGCTTCGTAATATTCATTTATCGTATAATCGAAACCTAAACCCACATTTATGTTTTGTGGCATTTTCTCGAAATTAGCTAAAGCATAAAAAACAAAATCGGCTAAATCGCCTGTGTACATAAACTCTCTTCTTGCCAAACCATCGCCCCAAATATCAATTTCAGTCGCATTATTTTGTTTGGCTTCGTATATTTTTTTAATAACCGCAGGAACCATGTGTGAATGTTCTGGCGAAAATTTATCGTATTTTCCATATAAATTACATGGAATAACGGTTTTGTATTGTAATTCTGGATTTTCTTTTACGATGTATTCACACAAACGAGTGGCTACCACTTTCGCAATTGCATATCCTTCATTGGTTGGCTCTAATTCGCCTTTTAAAATCAATTCTTCTTGTAATGGATTTTGAGCTTCTCGCGGATACATACATGAACTCGCCATGTTTAAGAAATATTTTACACCGTTTTCTTTTGCGGCCATGATAATATTTCTTCCCATATCTAAATTGTAAACTAAAAAATCTACAGGACGCGCCATGTTGGCTTGAATTCCACCCACTAAACCGGCTGCATGAATAATAACATCTGGTTTGTTTTGCTTGATATATTTGTCAACCGAATCAAAATTGCGAAGATTTAATTCGGAACTTGAAGGCGCTAAAATATCATAATTTGCAGCTTTATGATGCTCCAAAATATTTTTACCAACCATTCCGTTTCCACCTGTTATAAGAATTCGCATTCGTTATTCGTATTTATTTAATGAA
>JAULXA010000102.1:0-6717 GCA_032118875.1 Flavobacterium sp. | reverse complement strand
TATGCGCCTTTTGAAAGTTTCGGAGCGATTCAAAAAGAATTAGAATCTAGAGGTTTAGAAATTTTATCTTCTGGATTTGATAGAATTCCACAAGTAACTAAAGAATTAACACCAGAACAAGTAGCTGATGTGGAAAAATTATTAGAAAAAATTGAAGAAGACGATGACGTAATGAACGTTTTCCATACCATGGTAGAGAATTAGTTTTCAGTTTACAGTCACAGTTTACAGTATACAATTGAATGCAGAATTTAAAAATTAAATTCTGCATTTTTATTAAAGCTAAAACTGTAAACCGAGACTGAGACTGAGACTGAGACTGCGACTGTAAACTTAAAAAAAATGAACATCAAACTTATCGCCATTGGCAAAACCGATAATAAAAATTTGCAAGCGTTAATTGACGAATATACGAAGCGTTTGGGATTTTATATTAAATTCGATTTGGATATTATTCCAGATATCAAAAACGTAAAAAACTTATCGGAAAGTGAGCAAAAAGCAAAAGAAGGACAATTAATTTTATCCAAACTAACGCCAACCGACCAATTAATCTTATTAGATGAAAACGGAAAAGAATTCAACAGTGTTGGTTTCTCCGATTTTTTACAAAAGAAAATGAATTCTGGAATTAAAACGTTGGTTTTTGTAATTGGCGGACCTTATGGTTTTTCGGAAGAAGTCTATCAAAAAGCGCAAGGAAAAGTGGCTTTATCACAAATGACATTTTCTCACCAAATGGTAAGATTATTTGTTATTGAGCAGATTTATAGAGGATATACGATTTTGAATAACGAACCATATCATCATAATTAAAAGAAACAAGGCAAAAGTAAAAAGGCAAAAGTGACCTACTAAGAAATTAATTTTTAAACTGACACATTAGTTTCACACACTCTACCGCTTCTTTCACATCGTGAACTCTTAAAATATTCGCACCTTTTTGCAAACAGAAAGCGTGTAAAAAAGTCGTTCCGTTTAAAGCTTCTCCTGCCGAAGTTTCTAAGGTTTTATATATCATCGATTTTCTTGAAATTCCAGCTAAAATGGGTAATTCATGAAATTGAAGTAATTCTAAACTGTTTAATAATTCGAAATTATGTTCGATAGTTTTCGCAAATCCGAATCCGGGATCAATGATAATATCGTTTAAACCAAAACTTCTCGCTTTGGCAATTCGTTCCGAAAAATAAAAATTCATTTCTTTTAATAAATCGTCATATTTCGCAAGGCTTTGCATCGTTTTTGGCGTGCCTTTCATGTGCATCATAATGTACGGAACTTGCAATTTCGCGACTGTTTCCAACATCTTTTCATCTAACAAACCTGCCGAAATATCATTGATTATTGCCGCGCCATTTTCAACCGCTTGTTTTGCTACTTCACTTCTGAAAGTATCTATCGACAATAAAATATCTGGAAATTTTCCCACTAATAACCTCACGATTGGAATCACTCGATTTAATTCTTCTTCTTCAGAAACAAATTCGGCTCCAGGTTTACTTGAATAACCGCCTAAATCTATAAACGTAGCGCCATCGTGTAGCATTTTCTCAACTTGACCTACTATTTGATCAGAATTGGTCAATTTTCCACCATCAAAAAAGGAATCTGGCGTAACATTGACAATTCCCATGACTTTAGGTGTTGATAAATCGATGAGTGTTCCTTTACAGTTTATTGTTGACATACAATTTTTTAGTTATATTTGAACTTTGATACAAATATAAAATAATAATGAGCAATACCTCACAAGAATACGACAAAGTAATTGCAGTTTGCAGAGATTTATTTACTAAAAAAGCCCATGATTATGGAACGGCTTGGCGCGTTTTACGTTTGCCATCGTTAACAGATCAAATATTTATTAAAGCACAACGTATCAGAAGTTTACAAGAAAATGAGATTCGAAAAGTAGATGAAGATGAAGCTTCGGAATTTATCGGAATTATCAATTATTGTGTGATGGCTTTAATTCAAATGGATAAAGGCATTGCGACGCAACCCGATTTAACTGCGGAAGAGGCTATCAAATTATACAATCATAAAATTGATATCACTAAAGAATTAATGGAAGATAAAAATCATGATTATGGTGAAGCTTGGCGCGATATGCGTGTGAGTTCACTTACGGATTTAATTATTCAAAAGTTATTACGTGTAAAACAAATTGAAGACAACAAAGGAAAAACGCTAGTTTCTGAAGGTATTGATGCAAATTATCAAGACATGATTAACTATTCAGTTTTTGCTTTGATTTTGATGGAAAAATTTTAATAACATCTCATTAACACAATCTATCAAAAAGCCTGATTATATTTGTTGAACTCAATTAAACCTATGAATAAAAAAAATATCTCTTGGACTCTAAGAATAGTTATTGCCTTACTTTTTATCGTATCGGCAGTTGCGAAAATATCTAAAGGATGGATTTCTGATTTTCCTTTTATTGATTTTTCGCCCTATTTTGCAATTTCTACTTTTGAAGTTAAACAACTTTTAACTTTAGGATTTTCAGATGCCATTGCCCCATATTTTTCAAGAATTTTAATTGGAATTGAATTTGCACTTGGATTTCTATTACTGAATAATAATTTCTTAAAACGTATTACGATTCCAGTAACAATTGGTTTATTAGTAGTTTTCATCATTCATTTGAGTTATGTAACATTTTTAAGTGGTGGAAATTCAGGAAATTGTGGTTGTTTTGGCGAATTAATCCCGATGACACCTATTGAAGCGATTATCAAAAATTTTATTGCAGTTGGCTTATTAGTTTGGCTTTACCAAATTTCAGAAAACGATAAAAAATCGAACTTTTGGATTTTAACAACCTTGACTTTAAGCTGTATTTTAGGTTTATTTATGTTGGCACCGATGAAAGCTTCGACTACTTCAAGTCCGTCAGACACTAATGATATTGTCTTAACAGATACCATTTTCCAAGTTGAAGACACTACAAAAGTTGAAGAAATTAAAGTAATTGATTCATCAAAAACGAAAGTCGAAAAAGTTGTTTCAGCAATTAAAAAAGAGGTTGGACCAAAACAAGCTATTTCTGGTTATTCGGAGTTTTATGCTGATATTGACAAAGGTCAAAAAATATTATGTTTTTTCGTTCCAGGTTGCGAACATTGTCGTGAAGCTGCAAAAGATTTAAACGCTTTACAAAAGAAACACAAAGATTTCCCACATGTACAAATTGTGTTTATGGATGAAGAAGCCGAAAAAATTCCGGATTTCTTAAAATATGCAGGCAAACAATTTCCTTATAAAGTGATTGATATTATTCCATTTTGGACGAAATTAGGTTCTGGAAAAGACACGCCAGGTGTGGTGTATTTACACAACGGAAATGTGATTAAATTTTATGACGGAATTGCTGAAAAAGCATTCAATAGTAAAGCAATAGAAAAAATAATTTATAAAAAATAACCATGAAAAAAATCTTAGCTACATTAGCATTAGGACTTGGCTTAACTTCTTGCCAAGCACAAACTGAATTTTCAAAAGAAAGTTTAACCGCCAAATTAATAACAGTTGATAAAAAAGATATCTCATTTGAAGAAATCTTAAAACAAAACGAAGGAAAAGTCGTAGTAATTGAAGTTTGGGCATCTTGGTGTTCAGATTGTGTAAAAAGTATGCCACAAGTAAAAGAATTAAAAGAACAATATCCAGATATTGCGTTTGTAAATTTATCTTGTGATAAAACTTTCGATGCTTGGAAAACAGGTATTGAAAAACATGATGTTACTGGAGAAAACTACTTAATCAAAGACGGAATGAAAGGTGAATTCGGACAATCAATCAAATTAGATTGGATTCCACGTTTTATTGTTTTGGATAAAAAAGGAAACATTGCATTATTCAGAGCTATTGAAAAAGATTTCGATAAGATAAAAGAAACTATTGAGAAAAATAAATAAAAAACAATTACAATGTCAATATCAAATTTCGATGTAAATTTATTCATTCAAATTTGGTATTGACATTTATTTTGAACTTGAATTATGAGAAAAAACATCGTAGCTGGTAACTGGAAAATGAACAAAACCTTACCACAAGCCATAGAATTAATAAACGAAATCAAAAACAACAAACCGAATAACGATGCTGAAATCATTTTAGCTACTCCATTTCCATATTTAGCAAAAGCGGTGGAATTAGTTGCTGGAACCGATATTAAAATTGCCGCTCAAAACATGCATCAAGCAGAAGGTGGTGCGTTTACAGGTGAAGTTGCAGCGTCTATGTTAACAAGTGTTGGTGTAAATACTGTGATTTTAGGTCATAGCGAAAGAAGAGCGTTTTTTCATGAAAATGATGCCTTATTAGCCAATAAGGTGGATACTGCTTTAACTCACGATATGACCGTTATTTTTTGCTTTGGTGAAGAATTAAAAGACAGACAAAACGACAACCATTTTAATATAGTTGAATATCAATTACGTGATGGTTTATTTCATATTTCTAATGAAAAATGGAATAATATCGTATTAGCTTACGAACCTGTTTGGGCCATTGGAACAGGCGAAACCGCTTCTCCAGAACAAGCACAAGAAATGCATTTATTTGTTAGAAACTTAGTAGATAAAGTTTTCGGAAGAGAAATTGCTGAAAACGTATCTATTTTATATGGTGGAAGTGTAAAACCAGATAACGCCAAAGAAATTTTCTCAAAACCAGACGTTGATGGTGGATTAATTGGTGGTGCGGCATTAAACGCTACCGATTTCTTCGGAATTATTTCTGGAATATAATATGAGAAATAAGGCTTTTTTTATTCTAACATTATTCTCTAGCTTTTGTTATTCTCAAAATAATTTCGAAAAAATACTAGAAAAAATTTCAGTAACAGAAAATCCAAAAATCGAAGATTTTGAAAGTTCTGTTTTTGAATCAACAAATTTCATTTTAAACAATTTAAATGATGTTGAATCTATGGACTTCATTTATGCATCAAAAATTTCAGGTTTTTGGATGAATAAAAAAACATGGTTTGCAACACCTGTTGGAGGAGAATTGTACAATAATTTATTAGATAATAATCAAAAATTTATTTTTCAAATTTGTCTAATGAATTACATATTAAAAGAGAAAGCTATTTCAAGTAGAGAATTAAAATGTTTACCAATTGAAGATCAAAAATACATAAATCAAGATGATGTAAAAGAAGTTAGATTTAATGGTATAAAACTATTTCTTGAATTAATTTCTAATCCAAAAAATAAAATCCTACTATCTGAAATTTCAAAAAAGTATATTGATTATTTAAAAAACGGTACACTTAAAGATCATATGGATAAATAAATGGAATACATTTTAATCCCAATTGTAGCACTACTAGCTTCTGCCCTAACCTTTTTCTCTGGTTTCGGATTGGGAACTTTGTTATTACCTGCTTTTGCCTTATTTTTCCCTGTTGATGTAGCGATTGCCTTAACCGCGATTGTACATTTTTTAAATAATACATTTAAACTAGTATTAGTTAAAAACCATATCAATTGGAAAATTGCTTTACAATTTGGGTTGCCTGCTTTGCTTTTTTCTTTTATTGGTGCACTTTTATTAGACAAGATTACTAATGCCAATATTCTTACCGAATACACTTTAAACAGCAAAGTATTTCAAGTAACTTTAATGAAAATTATTGTGGCATTTTTACTGATTTTCTTTGCTTTATTTGAGTTAATTCCGAAGCTAAAAAACTTGCAATTTCCAGAGAAATATTTGCCAATAGGCGGAATTTTAAGTGGCTTTTTTGGAGGACTTTCCGGACATCAAGGTGCGTTGCGAAGTGCATTTTTAACGAAAGTTGGTTTATCAAAAGAAGCTTTTATTGCCACAGGTGTAATTATCGCATGTATGATTGATGTAAGTCGGATGTCGGTTTATTTTACCAATATTTCAAAAGTGAAAGACAGTTTGAATTTCAACTTAATTTTTGTGGCAACTCTTGCTGCTTTTATTGGGGTTTATTTTGGAAACAAATTGGTCAAAAAAATAACCATAAACACTATTCAGAAAATTGTAGCATTTATGATTATTGTATTTGCGATTGGTTTAGGATTTGGGATTGTTTAATTTGGGCATACAGATTATCACAAAGTTTTATCCGAAAAGTGTCACTCTGAAAGAGTCTCAACTATTTCCTCCATTCAATTAATTGTTCATTTGGTAAATCGTATTCATATAATTTTCTTTTCACACTATCTAAATACACCCAACCACAAGAAGAAAATCGCAAACTACTTCCATCTTCATCAGTTACATCCACACCAATATTGTAAATATAAAACTGAGTTGAATCGTTTTTTTCCGTACTATCTAAAATCCATTGTAACTTATCTTTATTTTTGAAATGTATTTTAATTAGGTCCTTTTCTGAATTCTTAATATAATCAACAATTAAATCGTCTTGCCAATCAGTACTTAAAATTTTATTTCCAGGATTTTCTTTTTTTGTTTCTAAAGTATCTTTTTGATTTACTTCGATCTTCAAATCATCTGAAACACTTTTTGTTTCATCTTTCTTACAAGATAAAAAAGAAACAAAAACTAATACTAAACTCACTTTTCTCATCTTTTATTTCCCAGCTTTCTCTTTTCTAGAAACATAATTATGCAAAAAATCACCTTTTGGTTTTCCTAAATCGAAAGAACTGAATTTGGTTAACAATCTCGTTTCTTCTCTGGCTTCATCTCTGTCCCAAT
>JAULXA010000101.1:0-17096 GCA_032118875.1 Flavobacterium sp. | reverse complement strand
AAGTGCTAATTTTTCGCCAATCATATATACCTTTTCCAATTCCTCTTGATTGGCCGTATTGATATCTTGAACGATAATTTTAGTTTCTTTTTTCTCGAATTTCTGATATTTATTTTCAAAATTCGATGGGTATTTATTCGAAGATTTATTCGTTACCCAATCTGGAAACTTAAAATAAGGCGCGTATTTTTTCATCCATTCGTTAGAAACGCCAGTTAATTTTTGAAATTCTGCATTGGAATTCACATACTTATTTTGCTTTCTTAAGTTGTGCAATTTATCAATTTGCTCCACTGTCATTCCGAATTTATAGCCTTTATAATCGGAAATGAAATTTGGATTGAAGGGATAAATTTTAGCGGCATTTTCTTGAGTAACTTCTTTTAAACTATCAATACCATTTTGTTGTAATAACCATTTTTTTTCTTCTTGAGGCAAATTAATAGCATCAGAAGAGGGTTGACTATCAAGCCAATAGAAACTTAGTTGCATTAACCCAACTAGGGCTAGCAAAATGGCAATACCGAAATAATGCCCTTTAGAAAATTTTATCATGGATTTTTTTATAAATCAAACACAGAACTGCGTTTGGTGTAAATCATATCTTTTAATTTTAACAAAAAAGCCAATGTTAAATAAAATCCGAATCCCAAACCTACTGTAATAAAAGAAATGTACACGAAAAACAAACGCACTTGAGTGGCACGCATTCCTAACCGATCAGCTAAGCGCGAAGCGACATAAAATCCGTTTTTTTCGAAAAAATGAAGTAAATTGTACATTTCTAATTTATAAAGGATAAAGATACTTAGTTTTTTAACAATTGCAAAGCTACGGCGCATTTGAGACACTTATTTTTGTTACAATATTCATTTTTGAGTTCTAATAATGATTGCGATTGAAAAGCATTTGCCGACTTTACTTTAAATTCTGAAAACTTATCCAAAATGGAATTTTTCTCGGAAGGTATAGCTTCTAAAAGCGAAATTAATTCTTCCACATTAAGCATTCCTTGGTTTTTACCGTAACTAAACTTAATGGGTACAATGGTATTAACAATAAGCAAATCAATGAATTGATCGGTTAAAACTTTACTTTTTGGTTTACTCTTTTTAGAAAAATTATAATGACTTTTCCAATATTCTGAGGTTTCACTTTTTAATAATTGCTTAATCTCCGAATAGGAATCTGCAAGAAGTATTTGAGAAAACAAGTTGTGTTTGTTTGAAATTAACTGAACCAATTGCGACAATCGTATCGTAGGGAAATTATCTGGACGAAGTTTAAAAAACTGAGGCTGCAATCCAAATTCTTCTTGTAAATTGTATTTTAGTTTGAGATACTTCCAATTGTTTTTCAATTTAAAATAATATTCATCTTCCAGATTTTCTTCTAACAAATTTAATTTTCCGAAAAATAACGCTTCTAGGTTTTCGGCAACAAAACTTTCTTTTCTAATAATAGAATATGGGATTGATTGCGCCAATTGCAAATAACAATCGCCGTTGGTGTTGAGTCCGAAATTTTTAGCAAGCATTTCAAAAAAAACGGCTTCCCAATTCGCATTGGTTTCTTGCAATCTTTTATCGATAACTTCAGATTTTCTTTCTAACCGATTTAAAAACAGACTTTCTAACCAATTACTCCAAATAAAATCGTCTATTTGAGTGATTTCATTTTCGCAATTAATCCAAGATTTAGAAGCAATTAGCGATTTATATTTATTGATTTCAGAAAGCGTGACATACTTTTTTAATTCCAAAGTTGGGATTTCCGAATTGTCTTTTCTAAAAATTGGCGAGTCGTTTTCCCAAACCACATGGAGAATTACATTGTCATAATTGGCGTCTTTTTCGTGATTGTGCACATACCAATCGGAAGATTTGATATGAATTTCTATATTTCCAGCCCATTTTTGCTGGTTAATAGAAATTTGAGCATTAAAAATATCAGGTCCAGCATTTTGTAAATACTGTCCGAAATGATTGATTTCTAAACTCTCGTTAAGGTGTGTTTTGAGTTGGGTAAATGGTAGCTTCTTATTTACCCATAAATAATGGAGAAATTCTTCTTGCATGGCGTGTAAAATTTATTTTGGCGTTTAAAAAACAAATATAAAAAAAACGGATAACATTTTGCTATCCGTTTTTAAAATTTATTATTTATTTTTTTTCTATTTAATAGAACTAATAATATCGTGTTTGGTAATAATATGGTGTTTTCCGTTTCCTAAATCTACTAAAACTGCTTGATTGTCTTTGCTAATTAATTTAGAGACTTCATCGATAGAAGCTGCTGCCGAAACAACTGGATAAGGTTTTCCCATTACATCTTTGATTGGTAAATCGGCGATATCTTTGTTTTCGAAATAACTTCTAAACAAATCTGATTCGTCTACACTTCCTACAAAACCAGTAGTATCTATAACCGGAATTTGAGAAATTTTGTATTTTTTTAATCTTTCAATTGCGTGAGAAACCAATTCTTCCGTACGAACAATTACTAATGGTTTGTCTTTATGATCTTTAATTAAGTCTTCTGCTTTTGTTAGTTCTTCGTCTAAGAATCCACGTTCGCGCATCCATTCATCGTTGTACATTTTACCCACATATCTACTTCCTGAATCGTGAAATAAAACCACTACAACATCTTCTGGTTTAAAGTGTTCTTTTAATTGTAACAATCCTTTAACGGCTGCTCCAGCAGAATTTCCACAGAAAATTCCTTCTTCTAAGGCTAATTTACGTGTATAAACTGCAGCATCTTTATCTGTTACTTTTGTAAAACCATCGATTAGAGAAAAATCAACATTTAATGGTAAAATATCTTCTCCAATTCCTTCTGTAATGTACGAATAGATTTCGTTTTCGTCAAAAATACCTGTTTCGTGATATTTTTTAAATACCGAACCGTACGTATCAATTCCCCAAATTTTTACGTTTGGATTTTTTTCTTTTAAATATTTAGCGACACCAGAGATTGTTCCTCCAGTACCTACTCCAACTACGAAATGCGTAATTTTTCCTTCCGTTTGTTCCCAAATTTCTGGACCAGTTTGCTCATAATGTGCTATTGCATTACTTGGATTATCGTATTGATTTACATACCAAGAATTTGGAATTTCGTCTCCTAATCTTTTAGAAACAGAATAATAAGAACGAGGATCTGTTGGTTCAACATCGGTTGGACAAACGATTACTTTTGCGCCAACGGCACGAAGAATATCTGATTTTTCTTTAGATTGCTTGTCTGAAATTACAAAAATACATTTGTAGCCTTTTACGATAGCTGCTAAAGCTAAACCCATTCCTGTATTTCCAGAAGTTCCTTCGATGATTGTTCCGCCTGGTTTTAAACGACCGTCTGCTTCTGCATCTTCGATCATTTTAACCGCCATACGGTCTTTTACAGAATTTCCTGGATTGAAAGTTTCTAGTTTTCCTAATACTAAACAAGGAATTTCTGCTGTAATTTTATTTAACTTAACTATTGGTGTATTTCCGATAGTTTCTAATATGTTTTTTGCGTATTTCATTTCTAAATCTATTATTGGCTACAAAGTTAGTTTTTTTTGTTTCAGGTTTAAACTTTCGATGTAAAAAGTTGAATTAATTTCTAATTTAAACGAAAATATTCTTATGAAAACGGATGCGTGAGTGATGGTAGCGGCATCTCCCGATTTTTCTTCGGGAATATAGCGGACAGCACGACCTGAAAGGGCACGCACAAATTTTATTTAAAGAAATTCCATTCTAAACCAAAACGGATGTGAAAATCGCGGAATGGTGAATTTGGCGTATTGTAATAATCCACTTTTTTGGTAAATAAAGCATTAACATGTTCTGCTTTAAGGTAAATTCTACATTGTTGCACACGAGCGTTCACAAAGAAATCTAACACAGGGAAACCTCCAACTTTTGTTTGGTCTTGTACAAAAAACTCACCTATTACAGCCACGTAATCATCTGCATAATAGTTGCTGAAATAATTCACGGTGATTCCGGTTTGCAATAACATGGCTTTTTTGAAAACTGGTTTTGTATAGTACAACGTATTTCTTAGCACAAGATAAGGTAGGTTTAAAAATTTCTCGTCTTGTTGTACTTCCTGAAATTTTATTCTATTGTCTAATGCCCAATTTTTATATTTGATTTCTTTAGCAATTTCTGCACTAAAGTATTGAATTGATTTGTTGTATTGAAATGGCTTAACCACTAAACTATCAATTCTTTCTTCCGTATTAAAAAAGTACAAATGGTCGTTTAAGTTGGTTATCTGAACTATAGCTTCAAACCATTTATTTTTAGTTTCCGCTTTTAAAATACTGATTTTTTCGTTTTTAAAAGAGGTATTCCAATTGTAATTGGTGTAATCACTTCTATTGAAAAGGAAGACATTATCCGGTAATTTACTAGTTTGTTGCGCAGAAATTTTCACAAAACTATCTCCAGAAAACTTATATTTGGCAAATGCTTCATAATTAGAAGAAGGTTGCTCTGAAATGGCATTTTGCAGCAAAATATTGAAATTCCATTTGTTTCTATTGAATTCGTATTGTCCGCCAATATTAGTGATTCGATTATGCATGTTGTATTTGCTATTCGGATTAAAAGCTAACTCGTTTACATCAACTTTATAATAATGGTTGTAAGAATAGTTATCAAGGAAGAAATTAATTTCTCCTAAATTTTTAGTTTTGAAACTAGCACCCACTTTATTGTAAAACACATCAAAACGTGTTTTGTTATTGATAGATGAATACAACGAAGTTCCAAGACGTGTACTAGTTGTTGGCTGAAGGAACTCATAGAATTTATTCTCGTAATATGACTGATGCTTTAGTAATAAAGAATTTCCTGTAGAAAATTGGTACGAATGATCAACAAAATAGCGATTCCCTTTTAATTTCGAAGAAGCATCGTTAAAATACACATCAACCCTTTCTCTTTGATTAAAGGAATCATTTGTACCATCTAATTGACTGATAAACTTTATCCCTCCATTTTCTTGATTGAAAATATCTTGGCCAACAAAATTCGCTTTTAGATAATATTTTTTATTGATAGAATTATAGTTTGTAATAAATCTGAAATGTCCTGAGCTAGTTAGATTATTAAAATAATCACCAATAGAACGAATGGATTTATAAGCAACTGTAAAGTTTAAATTAGGTTTGGTATTAACAGAAATTAAGGCATCTAGACTTTGTCCTTGACGCATCACTGTTTTAAAATACAAATCCGTTAAAGGAGTGGGAACAGAATAATAGAAAATATCGCTATTATTTAAATAAGTGACATGTTTTGCGTTAAAACCAAATTGAGGTAAAACGTTGCTTCTTTTTCTTGAAAAATCTAATTGATTAAAAAGATAGCCTTCATTAGAAAACGTAAACAAACCAAAATTATCTTTTTTCAAATAATTGTATTTGTATTCGTCTTGTATGGTTAATGAAGTATCTATATAAATAGTGTCTTTCTCCGAATTGAAAGTTTTATATAATTTAATATCGGCTTTTATTTCTTCAACTTTTATTGAATCTGATTCTTGTGCATTTAAAGATAATGACAAAAAAGAAAGCAACACTATAAGGTATCTCATTTTTACTATTTAAAAGGCAAATGTAATGAGAATTTGTGGAAATAAAAAAACCCCGATAAAATCGGGGTTTTTATTATAAAAACAATAAAAGATTATTTTTTATTATTTCTTCTTAAATTTTGTAAAATTTTTCCAAAATCTACTTTAGCTTGTCTACCAGAAGCAATTGGTTGATTAGTATCAGCATCAGATAAAGCAAAAATTGCGTGACCGTTTACTGTAGACTTCTCAATTTTGATGATAAGATTAGCAATCGCTGCATACTGAGCAGGAGATTGGTTAGAAGTTGGGTGATAAGCTGAATTTACAGCAAAACTACCAGCATCAATACCACCGTCTTTAGAATAATCAATACCTAAAGCAACTTTAAATGGCAAATGAAATGCAGCATTTAAACCGTCATTTGTAGCATTAGAACCACCATTAACATCACCTGTATCATATAAATCAGGCAAGATGTAGTAAGTACCATCAGCTAAAGAAGCATCTAAAACCATAGACTCTTCACAGTTACCACCAGCTGCTTGGTAATCACCAGTATCAGCATAAGAAGCATCTAATAAATAGAAATCTAAATCATACAAAATACCACATAATGTACTGTTAACAGTTACACCACCTGCACCACCATATTGGATAGCTTTGTTATATTTAAAATCTAAATGTAATTCATCAGACAAATAGTTATTAATTGTAAAAGTAGCTGATTTTGAATTCAAACTTACATTATAAGGTAAATCAGCAATTTTTACTTCAAAAGTTTCTGAAGTTTCGGTAAGAACATCATTTAAGATTGTTATTGTACCAGTACCTGTAAAGCTATTAGCAGGAACAAAAATTCTTGATAATTCAAAATCATCTCCTGCAGTAGCAGTACCACCAACTTGTTCAACATTTAAATAAACATCAACTGGTTGAGTTTTATCTAAAGTTACAGTCATTGTGAACACATCTTCGTCAGCTTCATCAACAACATTATCTGAAGTTGTACTAAAATCTGTAACTAAAGTTGCGTTAACTAAACCTTCAACAGGTAAGTTAGAATGTCCTGTAGCATCATCAGTATCATTACACGACACTACTAAAAGTGCAGAAGCAAATAATGATAATATTAAATTTTTATTTTTCATATTACTATATTTATTAAAATTAATCAACAATTTTTTCTAACACTTGGTAGAATTCTCTTGAAGCACCTGGTGCATTCAAATAACCAAAAGTCATTTTCAATTGATCTTTACCGTCAACTAAATCTCTAATAGCAACGTTTGAACCAGCACATGGAGCATAAGCCATTTCAGAACTAGCACATGTTAAAAAAGGTTGTAAATTTCCAGATTGAGGAACACCGTCAGGAGTTGTAGCAGGATAAGTAATATTATCACTTGTATCTACTTCAAAATAAAAATCACCACCAGTAGCTGTACTTGAGTTAACAAAAAATCCGAAATATTTTTTAACTCTGTAAGTTGAAGCATTAACAGACTCAATTACAGTAACGGCTGGCCAATCTGCAGCAGTTACAGTACTTGGTACACCAATTCTCCAATATTGACCAACATTACATTTGTAATTACCAGCAAAACGTGTACTAACTGCTAATTTAGTAGTTTCCGCAGAATTTCTAACTAAACCAGAAACAGTAGTAATTTTGTAAGTTAATTCAAAATAATCACCAATGTTTAATAAATTATCAGCAGGAGGAAGTGGATTACCACCAACTAATAAACCTGAAATTAATTGATCATAAGTTACAGAAAAATTTACATTTTCACTGTAAGGTGTACCATTAAAAGTTTGCGTGCTCATTAAAACTTTTTGAGAAGAAACACCATTTGTTTCATCAAAAAATTGTTTGTAAACTTCAACCTGAGCAATAGCAATTGGAGACTGAACAGCGTTCAATCTTACATTATATTCGAATGTATTACCATTACCAACTACATAAGGAATTGTTTCATTAACAACATCAACGTATCCACCGATGTCTTCGTTTCCTGTAAGTGTATCATTGTTATCTTCATTACATGAAAATAAACCAATTGATAAAACACCTAATAAATAAGTTATCTTTTTCATTTGTTTCATAATTAGTATTAATTCATCCACCAAACTTTAGACATCATTGTATCACCTTGAGACAATGTCGCTACAGCAGCTTGGTAACTTGCTTGATTAAAAGAATTTTCGTCTGTAGAATAATAGAATCTACTTGGAATAGTTGTTTGTCCTGGAGCAGCAAAAGCAGCAATAGATAAAGCAGGGTAACCTGTTCTTCTCCATTCCGTCCAAGCTTCAATACCTTGACCATATAAAGCTAACCAATTTTGCTCACCAATTTTTTGAAGACCTGCAGAAACAGAACCGAAATCAAGAGCTGGATTAGCTAAGAAAGTAGTAGAAGTTGCAAATGGAACATTATTGAAATTTAAATTTGCTTTAATACCTTCAAAATAATGACCTCTAGCAACATCTAAGTCTCCAGCAGCAAGATATCCTTTCAAAGTTGCTTCAGCTAATAAAAACTCAACTTGAGAATAAGATAAAACAACACCTGGTAAAGTAGGATTTAAATAGAAAGCACCTGGTGAAGAGAAACCTCCATAGTTAGCCGCGTTTTCTTCACCTGGGTTATTACCAACGTAAAGACCACCAGTGTTCTTTTTAGCATAAACATCTAATCTAGGATCAGAAGTTGCATTTAAAGCAGCAATTAATACAGAACTAACTTTGTATTCATCTCTAAAACTTGGATTAACCATACCTTCATAAATAGGGTTAGCATCAGGCTGAATAGCAGTATATACTAATTGTGCAGAATCTGCATTAGAAGTCATTAAGTTACCTGCAGCTACTAAAGCAGCAACATCAGCACTAACATTTCTTTTGTTAGAAATTCTCATTAAAGCTTTAAGTTTTAATGAATTTGCTAATTTTCTCCATTTAGAAACATTACCACCATATAATTTATCTGCTGAAGGAGTGATAGTACCAGTTCCAGAAGCAAGTAAAGTTTCAGCTTGATTTAACAAACCAAGTATACCATCATAAACAACTTCTTGTGAGTCATAAGCAGGTTTTAAAATTGCTGGATCAATAGCTTGAGTAAATGGAATTGGACCATACACATCTGTTAAAATTTGAAAAGCATTAGCTTTCATAATCAAAGCAGCAGCTTGTAAATTAGTATTACCAGACTGAGCAGCTAAAACAGAAGCTTCAGTAGCTTCGTTAATTACATTTGTATACAAACCATTCCAAAGAGCATTCATTACTGCTCTACGAGGAACATAACGCTCTTCATCATTATACTGCACTTTAGACCAATGTTGTGCCCAACATAAACCCATATCACCACCAATTTGAATATTATACATATTTTCCTGAGTCTGTATAATTGAATAAGATAACAATAAATTAGGATCCGTTGTACTTGCTTGATTTGGAGAAGTATTAATTTCTTCAAAGTTGTTATCACAACTTACATTACTAAGTAATGAAGTAGCGATTAATATAGAATAAACTATTTTTTTCATAATTAATTAAAATTTAATATTAATATTAAATCCGTAAGATCTTGCAGATGGTAATTGACCAAACTCTTGACCTTGTTCAGAATTTGCACTACTAAATCCAGTTTCTGGATCAATGTGCGGAGCATTTTTATGTAAAATAGCTAAGTTTCTACCAACAACAGATAATTTGAAATCTTGAATGAAAGTATCTTTTAACCATTTTTTTGGTAATGAATAACCAAAAACAACTTGTCTTAATTTTACATAACTAGCGTCAAAAACTCCAGTTTCAGTAAAGTTAGAATAAGTATAAGCATGTTGATTAAATGCTTTAGCCTCAACCACAACATTATTAGGAACATATCCACCAGCACCGTCACTCATAACACCATCTCCAACTAAACCAGTTTCACGACCGATTAAAGTTTCTTCAAGAGTACCTCCGTAACGACCCCACATGTAAGACATTGAGAAAATATCTCCACCAATTTTAGCATCAATTAAAGTATTTAAATCAAATCCTTTGTATTTTAATGTGAAACTAGCTCCTCCAGTCCAATCTGGTGTGATATTACCAATAACTTCTTTAGTGTCATTATTCACTTTAGGTAAACCATTTTCGTAAATAATTTGACCATCATCCGTTCTTGAGTATGGATAACCAACGATTGCACCATAAGGTAAACCTGGTCTAGCTTCTAACTGCATATCCCATTGACCACCAATAACAGCTGTATCAGCTCCACCTAATGATTCAACTACGTTTTCGTTTTTAGCAAAGTTTAAATCAATATCAAAAGAGAAGTCTTTTGCTTTAACAGCAGTAACTCCTAATTGTACTTCATAACCTTTATTTCTCATAGATGCTAAATTAGCAAGCTCTCTTCTATATCCAGTTGAACTAGAAATACCTCCTTCGATAATTAAACCAGAACTTCTTTGATCATAATATGTAGCCGCTAATCTTACTCTGTTATTAAAAGCATTTAAATCAAGACCAAAATCAGTACCAATAGTTGTTTCAGGAGCGATGTTTGGATTCCAACGCACATTTGGTAAAGACGAAGTAGTACCTAAACCTGAACCAGTTAAGTTAAAAACTTTGTTTGTACTATAAGCATCTAAAGTTCCAGTACTTCCAACTTCAGCCCATCCAGCTCTTAATTTTAAGTAGTTAACTTTTGAATTTTGAAAACCAAAAATATCAGATAAAACTAATGCTCCAGTTACACTTGGATAAAAGAATGAATTATTTTTTGTAGGAAATACACTAGCCCAGTCATTTCTAGCAGTAAAGTCTAAAAATGCCCATGTTTTGTATGCAAATTGACCAAATCCTAAAACAGAATTAATTCTTTGCTCAACATAATCACTATCCAATCTTGGAGTACCTCCAGACTTAACATTTGACAAAGTAAACAAACCTGGCAATTCAAGAGCATCTAAAGTTCCTTGTTGAAGATTAATAGCTCTCTTCATTGAGTTCATACCTCCATTTAAAGTTAAACTTAAATCAGAAGTAATATTAGTTTTATAGCTTAAAATTGTTTCAGCATTAATTTCAGTATATCTTCTATTATTTTCAGAATAACTACCATCAGCAGCAGAATTTGTACCTTTCTCATTTCTGTTAGTAATTCTTTGAGAATATTGATCTAACATTAATTTACCATTAAGAGATAATTTTTCAGTAAATTTATAGTTTAAACCAAAATTTCCTGTAATTCTATCTTTGTCGAACGTGTTTCTATTTGTCTCAAGAACCCAATATGGATTGTTTTGATAATTATTATTCCAGTTTGCTGGAGTAATACCAGCACCAGGACCAGCAGGAGCTGCAGGTAAATTTCTCCAATCTTCTAAAGCAGAAAAATCAACATTTCTTGCAGAGAAACCAGTAAACTGTTGCATAACGTTGTTATTGTTATAACCAGCCGTTGGCAAGTTATTACTCTTATCATTAAAATAAGTAATTCCAACAACAGCAGAAAGTTTTTTACCTAAATCAGCATTAAGATTTAAACCAGCATTGAATTTTTTATAATCCGTAAAAGGAACCATTCCAGTTTCATCAGAATTACCAACAGAGAATCTATACCCAACAGTACTTGAACCACCTGTTACAACTAAAGAGTTAGCTCTAGAAATACCTGTTTTAAAGAAATCTTTAACGTTGTCTGGACGAGAAACCCATGGAGATGCAGCACCACCATACTTAAAATTATCCCACTGAACAAATTTTAAACCTCTATCTAAAGCTGGACCCCAACTTTCATCAACTCCATCTCCAGTACCATTACCAGCACCATCAACGAATTCAAAGAAATCATCAGTTGCACCTTGACCATAAGAGTTTTGATACGACGGTAACATTAAAGGATCTGAAAAAGTAAGATTTGAATTAAAACTTACTTCAAATTTATCTTTTTTCTTACCTGTTTTAGTAGTTATAATAATAACCCCTTTACTAGCACGTACACCATATAAAGCAGCAGCAGTTGGCCCTTTCAATACAGTCACAGACTCAATATCATCAGGGTTAATAGAAGCAGCACCGTTTGGTATATCATTACCTCCACCAGAATCTGAATTACCAGAACTTGAATTATCAAATGGAACACCATCAACAATAAATAAAGGTTGACTATTTCCTGTAATTGTAGAAACCCCTCTTAAAACAATTCTTGAAGAAGATCCAACTGCTCCAGAAGAATTAGTAACTTGAACCCCAGCAATTTTACCAGAAAGCGCATTAACTAAATTCGATTCTCTAGCCTCAGTCATAGCAGAACCTTGAATTGATTGAGCAGCTACAGTAGTTGCTTTTTGTGATCTTTTCACACCTAAAGCTCCTACAATCTGAACTGCTTCAATAGCATTTGTTGTTGTAGACAAAACTACATTAACAACATTTCCAGCACCTACAGTTACTTTTTTAGTATCCTTTCCTAAGAAAGAGATTTCTAAAACATCACCTTGAGCTGCTTTGATAGAGAACTTACCATTCTCATCAGTTTGAGTACCTTGTTGTGTACCCGCAATACTTACAGTAGCACCTGGCAAATTTGCGCCATCACTTGTTACTGTACCAGTAACAGTTTTCTGTTGTGCGAAAGAAAACTGCATTGTAAACGCTACTAAAAGCGTAAAAATCCATTTGAACTTCGATCTCATATTAATTTTATTTGAGTTAGTTATTCCGCAAACTTCTTAATAATTTCTTAAATAAACAAATAATACTTCGGAATATTATCAATTTAATTGTGTTAAATTTTTTTAGCTAAAAAAAATAGATTGCCGAAACAACTATATAATAGATGCAAAAAAATGTTAAAGGTTGCGTGAGAATTATTTATTTTTACAAAAAATATTTTATGTTAAAGAAATGTTATAGCGATTTTTTAATTGAGTGCGGTACTGACGAAGCAGGCAGGGGTTGCTTAGCAGGGCCTGTTACTGCTGCTGCAATAATTTTACAACACCTTAACCTTGCCTTAACAAAGGAGGAAAAAAAATTAGAAAATTTAGTATTTAAATCTATTAACGACTCCAAACAATTGACCGAAAAAAAACGTTTTGAACTAAAACCAATCATTGAAGAATTGTTTGATTTTGCTGTTGTTCACATAAATAATGATGAAATTGACGAAATAAACATCCTTAATGCTTCCATGAAAGCGATGCAAGAGAGTATTTTGAACCTAAAAACCCAACCAGAATATATTATTGTAGACGGAAACAGACCTATAAACGGAAAATTGGGTAGGAAACAAACCAAAGGAAAGATTTTTACTTCCGAAGAAATTGATATTTTGAAATCTATACCAAATACCTCTATAATAAAAGGGGATACAAAATATTTAAGTATTGCAGCAGCTTCTATTTTAGCAAAAACGTACCGAGATGATTTTATGGACAAAATTCATGAAGAATTTCCAATGTATAATTGGAAGAAAAATAAAGGCTATCCCACAAAAGAACACCGAGAAGCCATAAGAGAATTTGGCATTACAAAATACCACAGAAAAACATTCCGATTACTACCGGAACAATTGATTTTAGAATTATAAAAGCTTAAATAAAAGAACTTTCAAATAAAGCCGTAAAATGTTTCAGGATTTTATTCTTCACTTCTTGCTCATCCACTTCTTTTCCCAATTCTACATGCATTGATGTTACCGCTTTACCACGAATACCGCAAGGAATAATATTATCAAAATATCCTAAATCAGCATTTACATTCAAAGCAAAACCATGCATCGTTACCCAACGAGAAGCCCGAACACCTAAAGCACAAATTTTTCGAGCAAATGGAGTCCCTACATCAAACCACACACCCGTTTCACCAGGACTGCGTTCTGTTTTTAATCCGTATTCAGCTAAAGTTAAAATAATGGCTTCTTCTAAAAAACGAAGGTATTTATGAATGTCTGTAAAAAAATTTTCTAAATCTAAAATTGGATAACCCACAATCTGGCCAGGACCATGATATGTAATATCTCCTCCTCTATTTATTTTATAAAAAGTAGCTCCTTTTTCCGTCAATTGTTTTTCAGAAAGTAATAAATTAGAAAAATCACCACTTTTTCCCAATGTGTAAACATGTGGATGTTCTACATACAAGAAATAATTTGGCGTAACAATTTCAGGAGAATTTCTTTTCTGGATTTTTAAATCGACTATTTCTTTAAATAATTCTTCTTGATAATCCCAAGTATCTTTATAATCTTTATTTCCTAAATCGAGAAGTTGAATTTTTTTATTCATAATTAGAGCTCCTTATTTATTTTTCGAAATAAGTAAATTAGATTTTTTTGTTTATTGATTTTCGAGTTCAATACTAAAACTTAGTTTTTCTGGCGCTTTTATATAATCATCGATAGAAAAAGTTATAAAAACTGTTTTTTTGTCTTTGCTCAATTTGTAATTTTTAACCGAAACGGTTTTGATTCTTCTTGGAAAAGTATATTCAAGAACATATTTAGAGTCTTTTAATGCTTTTTCTGAAAGCTTACCAATTTTCTTAAACTCTTTGTTCATTTTCTTGATGTCAGCTTTACTCATTTCTTTCTCACCCGTTTCTTCATCTAAATACATTTCTGTATCTGTTGTATCCACCGCGGTTGAATCTGCATAATCTTCATATACATAAGTTGAATCCTCCGCATAAGCAACTGTATCTGTATTTTCATACATATCCTCTTCATATTCATTGGCTGCCTCTTCAACAGCAGAAGTATCCACAACTATTTCTTTTTTCACAACACTTCTAGAAAATAAATTTCCTTTAAAAGTCATGGTCGTTTTTGTATCATTAAATAAACCGCCCATACCAGACATCGCATCTGTTTTTTTACCTGTAGCTTTTTGCAAAGTTGAAGTTGGAGCTTCCATATTATTTAATTCATCTAGTGTATTGAAAGCACCATAAAGCTCAAAATAAGCTTGACCGTTCTTTTTATTCATAACCGAATGAATAGAAAATTTTTCTAATTTTTCAAATACAGCAATTTGCTCTGGAGTTAATGTATCTCCTTTTTTAATTGCCATTTCTTTAAAATCTTTAAAATGAAAAGTACTGTCTATATCTTTTCCAGAATCAGAAAAAAGCGCTTTTGCAGATTCCTTTTCCTTGTTTCCCATTTTCGAAATTGTTTCTACAAATTTTGACATATTAAAATTATAAGAAACCTTCCCAGTACCGTCAGAATTAATTGTCATTTTTTCAGTAATGTTACAACTCACTAATAAAGTTGCAACTAAAAATACAACTACAAATTTTATGTTCTTCATTATTTTTTTTTATTTTTCCCAAAGATACAATTTTGAATTAATTCTGCTAAAAAATTCTCACTTTGAAACTATATTTCTATTACCTATCTTTGCCTTCTTAAAAATATAAAATATTATGCAACTTTCCGAACAAGAAATCATTAGAAGAGAGAAATTACAAGCCTTAAGAAATTTAGGCATCAACCCTTATCCTGCAGATTTATATCCTGTAAAGCACACTTCAAAAACCATAAAGGAAAATTTTGAAGAAGGAAAAAAGGTGGTAATTGCTGGTCGATTAATGAGCGTGAGAGATCAAGGAAAAGCTGCATTTGCTGAAATCCAAGATAGCGAAGGGAGAATTCAAGTGTATTTTAACCGAGATGTGATTTGCGAAGGCGAAGACAAAACCTTATACAACCAAGTTTTTAAAAAATTAACCGATTTAGGAGATTTTTTAGGAATTGAGGGAGAATTATTCACCACACAAGTTGGAGCAAAATGTATTCGAGTAGATAACTTTACTTTTTTAAGTAAAACACTACGTCCTTTACCTTTTCCAAAAACAGATGAAGATGGAAATGTCCACGATGCTTTTAACGATGCCGAATTACGTTACCGTATGCGTTATGTAGATTTAGTTGTAAATCCGCAAGTGAAAGAAGTATTCGTAAAAAGAACAAAATTATTCACAGCTATGAGAACTTTCTTTAACGAAAGTGGCTACATGGAAGTAGAAACGCCAATTTTACAATCGATTCCTGGTGGTGCTGCGGCGCGTCCGTTTATGACACATCACAATAGTTTGGACATTCCATTATACATGAGAATTGCAAACGAATTATATTTAAAAAGATTAATTGTTGGTGGATTTGATGGTGTGTACGAATTTTCTAAAAACTTCCGTAACGAAGGAATGGATAGAACACACAATCCAGAATTTACTGCAATGGAAATATATGTAGCCTACAAAGATTACAATTGGATGATGGAATTTACCGAAAACCTTTTGGAATATTGTGCTACGAAAGTAAACGAAACAACAGATGCTACTTTTGGTGAACATAAAATTAGTTTCAAGGCGCCTTATGCAAGAGTAACCATGACGCAATCTATCATTGATTTCACTGGTTTTGATATTTCTGGAAAAACGGAAGCTGAATTATTTGAAGCAGCGAAAGGAATGGGTATTGACGTGGATGAAACAATGGGTAAAGGGAAATTAATTGATGAAATTTTTGGAGCAAAATGTGAAGGAAATTATATTCAACCTACTTTCATTACAGATTATCCAAAAGAAATGTCTCCTTTATGTAAAGAACACCGTGATAATCCAGATTTAACGGAACGTTTTGAATTAATGGTTTGTGGAAAAGAAATTGCAAATGCCTATTCTGAGTTAAACGATCCAATTGACCAACGTGAGCGTTTTGAAGCGCAAATGGCTTTAGCAGAAAAAGGTGATGATGAAGCTAACGGAATTATTGATGAAGACTTTTTACGTGCGTTAGAATACGGAATGCCGCCAACTTCTGGGTTAGGAATTGGAATGGACCGATTGATTATGTTTTTAACGAACAACGCGTCAATTCAAGAAGTATTATTCTTCCCGCAAATGCGTCCAGAGAAAAAACAATTAGATTTAACTGAAGATGAGAAACTAATTGTAGCTTTATTAAAAGCTGAAAATAGCCAACCAATTGGTGTTTTAAAAGACAAATCAGCGTTAAGCGGAAAAAAATGGGATGCTGCCATGAAAGGTTTAGCAAAACATGGCTTAACTAAAGTTGTGGTTGACGGAGATCATAAATTAGTCGTTTTGAATTAAAAAACTAATTAACATAAATAAAAAACCTCGAAGCAATTACGTTTCGAGGTTTTTTTATATCTGTATTTTTCTACTTAATTTCTTAAAATTTCAAGCCAAACATCACACCATCGCCAACAAAACCACCTTGATAACTTCTAATATAATCCACTCGGAAAATTTTAAACTTACCAAATCCAATTCTGTCGAAACCAACAGTCATTTCTTGATACGGTTTGTTATCTGAGGTCGCTAACTGATGAAAGCCTCCAACTAAATTCCAACCTAATTTATTTAACAAAGGAATTTTATTCATAAAATAACCATTGTCGTTATAATTTACATGCGTTTCGAAATATTGATTATTGGTAGACTGCGTATAATATGGCAATAAATTAAAG
>JAULXA010000100.1:0-9450 GCA_032118875.1 Flavobacterium sp. | reverse complement strand
GCGCTAGATGGTAATGAGCCATGTGTCCAAATATTAACAAAACCAGCAATATTAGGGTTTAATGTTAAGAATTTAACTGCATGAATTGCAGAAGGGTATGGGTTTCCAACTAAATTCCAGTTATCGTCATCTCTAGTTCCAGGAGTTGTTGAAACACCGGTAGAGTAAGTTCCAGCCGTATTATAATTTCCTCTACTTATTGGTGTTGAGATATTTCCATTATTTGGTATTCCTGTGAATGTTGCAGTGTAACTTGTAGGAGCGGAAAGTGAATAGGAGTCTGGAGCTCTTAAGCAATATCCTTTACCTAAAACCATAGTTTCGTTTGCGAAAGCCCAATTTCCGAATTCACCTGTGTTAGTAGCAATTGTTGGAGTCCATTTGTATTGGTATCCTAAACTGGTTCCTGGAGAAACTGAAGAACTAGCAAAACTAGCAACTGGCGTTGACCAATACACATAATCTTGTCTTCTAACAGTTGCGGCTCTACGATATTGAATATTTCCAATGTTTGTGATGTTATTAATTTGAACAATACTTGCGTCATCTTGTACGATAAGTGTTCCCGTTGAATTAACATTAATTATGTCAGTAATTTTTAATGTATTTGACGCTGTTATATTTAAAACTGCATTTGTATTTACGGCTAAATTTAATCCTAAAGCACTATAATTTGTACCTCCAATAATTGGGTCATTAGTAACGTTAGGTATTACTACACAATCTGAAGAAGTAGGAACTCCTGAAGGTGTCCAGTTGTTAGCTATATTCCAGTTTGTGCTAACTGAACCATTCCAAACTTTTGCGCCATTAATAGTAACTGTCGTTTGATCTGATTCTTTAATTGTTCTTCCATCACATAATGTGTATGTAATTTCTGCTGTATAGGTTGTAGTAGATGTAGGACACACTGTAAGTGTTGGTGTTGTACCTACAATTGGACCAGACGTTCCAGCACCTTCATGCCATGCAATTGAAGCGATTGAAGTACCATTTGGCACAAAACGCCATGCTTCATTTGTAGCCGACCAGTTTGGGTCAAGTCCATTTCTTCCTGGAGCTACAGATGCTAAAGTTCCAGTTGCATTTTGCATACCAACAATAGCATTACCATCATTCCAAGTTCCTGCTCCAAAGTTGTCAATGTTTTTTTCTTTAATATAAACTTCAATAATATTTGAATTTTCGTAAAGAACCATCATTCCGGTATAAAGAATTGCATTTTCATCGAACATCGGTACATTAGACCATGATGCCACTAAAGCTCTACATCCAGTTGGTAGAGTAATTAATTCCCAACCTACTTGTTTTAAAGTTCCCACGCCTGGGTTTATATCGTGAAATACTCCAAAAATAGAATTTTCTCTCAATACGGAATTTCCGCTAATTGGAATATTATTGTTAAAAAGATATCCACTAGATGTTCCAGCTAAAGTTGTGTTAAAGCTTAATATACCATTGGAACCAATTACACATTGATTGTATGTATTTCCATAGAAACAAAAATCAAAAGGTAGGTTTACAATAGGTGACCAAACATCATCAGTATTAACACTCACGGGATTTGCTAAGCCTGTATAACTACGAGGAGGATTATAAGCAATTGGTTCAACAATATAATCGGTTGTTTCTCCTAAATCTAAATAGGTAGCTTCTAGATCAACACAAGTAGATGATGCTGTACAATTAATTGCCGTAGGATCTGCTCCGCTTAAACCTAAACCACCTGAAACTACATTAGGACATCCTGTTTCAACAGTACTTACTGTCATTGTAGTAAAAATACCATTTGAAGAAGTTGCAGTTTGACTACTATTTGTACAAGTAACTACTAAATGCCAATACACAATTCCACTTGCAGGAGCTGTAGCGCTATAATTTGCATATGAACTTGTTGCTGCGCCAGCATTTGTCCATGTTGCGCCAGCGTCTGTACTATATTGCCATTGATATGTCATATTTAATGCTTGTGTGTAACCTGAGCCGACTACAGTATAAGTTGATCCAGGCCAGCCTGTGTTTGGAGTTGTGGTTACAGTTCCTGCAGTTGGAGTTCCTGCACAAGCAGGGAAACAAACGCCGCTATAGGATACTGATAAACTAAATCCAGAATATACAATCGAACTATCTGAAGTGAATTGGATTGTTAAGGTTTGTCCAGCAGTACCAGTGTAATTAATAGTTCCAGTTCCAGAATAAGTGGCTAATAAAGTTCCACCTGTACCAGTTCCATTATAAATTCTAATGTAGTCAATGCTTTCTGTAACGTAGTTTCCTGAAATGGTTATTGTTGCTGAAAGTCCAGCTTCTAAAACTGTATAACCACTTGAGCTATTTGCATAATCAGCAATACTTCCTCCATTATCGTATAAAACGATATTAGTTCCACAAGTTACTGTGTTACTTCCTGTAGCAGGTATGTTTTGGGTTGACACTGAAGTGAATGTAGCTGTAGCTGAATTTGCACTTTGTGAACTAGCAGTACAAGTAACAACTAAACGCCAAAGTGTTACTACTCCTAAAGCAGGAGCTGTTGCTGTATAATTTGAATAAGAACCAGTAGGTGCTCCGGTTGGAGTCCATAAACCACCACCATTTGTACTATATTGCCATTGAAATGTTAGGCCAGTTGCGACTGTGAATCCTGATGCTGAAACAGTGTATGATGATCCTGGATTTCCAGATACTGGCGCAACAATTGCAGTTCCGCCAACTGGTGTTCCCGAACAGGCTGGAGGTGCTATTGCATTAATAGTATAATCCTCTGTTTCTGTGTAACTATTAGAGCCGCATGAAGAAGGATTTGTTGAACTATAATTTGAAACTACTCTCATTCTATGATTTCCTACTGATGTACTTACAGGAATTGTTATAGTTCCTGTAGCTGATGAAACATAAGTGCCACTTGCATACACTAATTCTCCAGAGTCAACAAAGTCGAAATCATTATTCCAATCAACATAGATATTTATTCCGTGAGTACCAGAACTCATCGTAGTTGAAAAGTTAAATGATTGGCCTATTATCTGGCTTACAATATCTGTTGCTGAATAATTAGCATAACCACCAGCGGTATAAGTTGAGTTTCTATTAATATTAGTTGAACCTAAAGTAGTGCTGAAATTACTTATCCAATAAGTTGAAGTTGATGATGTTGAGGCACAATATCCTGTAACAAAACTTATTGTACTCCATGTGCTAAAGCCGTTAACCGCTCCACAATCACTTCTTACATGTAAATAATAAACTGTGTTTGCAGTTAAACCAGTTACATTAATTGTTGTTGCTGCTGTTGCTGTACCTGAACCAGGAGGTGTTGCACTAGTCGTTACAGCATATTGATATCCATTTGAAGGAGTATATGCCGTTGGTGCTGTCCAGTTTACTGTTGCAGTTGTGAAAGTTACATTCGTAGCTGCAGTTGCAGTTGGTGGAGCACACGTTACACAACTTCTTGAAATAGTAAAAGTTCCTGTAGTTGTTCCGCTTGAAGACCATCCTGCTACATATACATAATAGGTGGTACCAATAACAGTTGTAAAAGTAGCTGTTTCTGGAGATGAATCTGTACAAATTATGTTTGTCATAGATGCACAAGTACCTGTTGAAACAGATAATTTTATATCAAATGCTGGGTTTGTAGTAATAGTTGTTGGGTTCCCATCTCCTACAAAAGTGTACCAAACACCATAATTTGACATAGTACAACCTGTAGCGTGAGCAATATTTAATGCATTTACAGTAGTACCTGCTAAATTTGTTGTACCACACGGTAGTGAAGTAGCATTAGTACATAAATTATTTGCAGGTGGAACAGGTGCGGGTGTACAAGTTCTTGAAATTGTGAATGTTCCTGTAGTGGTACTACCAGATGACCACCCTGCGACATACACATAATAAGTAGTTCCGTTTACGGTTGTAAAAGTTGCTTGTTCAGGTGAAGTATCTGTACAAACTATGTTTGTCATTGTTCCACAAGTTCCTGTTGAAACAGATAATTTTATATCAAATGCTGGGTTTGTGGTAATAGTTGTTTGTTGTCCATCTCCAACAAAAGTATACCAAACACCATAGTTAGACATAGTACAACCTGTTCCATGAGCTATATTTGCAGTGTTTACAGTAGTGCCTGCTAAATTTGTTGTGCCACAAGGTAATGAAGTAGCATTTGTACATAAATTATTTGCAGGTGGAGTAGGTGACGTTACACAGATGCTGGTTAACGCTATATTAGCGTTTCTAGTGTTTCCAACAGCAATGTAATAGGTTCCATTTGCTAAATTTGGTGCTGTAATGGTTTCAGTTTGAGCACCATTGGTAGAGTCGGTATCTGCACAAGCTACATTTGTTAGTGAACCACACGCTCCCGAAAACAAACCTAATACTAAATTTCTATCAGTAGTATTTGCTGTCACTGTCACTGTTTGCGGACCTGAGCTAATCGTAAATGAGTAGTATTCAACTCTTTGCCATGCTGTTGCTCCACATAATGTAGAGGCAATAGCTCCATTAATAGTTCCAGAACCACAAGCACCATTAATTGTTAGTGGAGTTGCAGTGGCACAAGTATCACCTTGTGCAAAGGTTGACGTTGTAAAAATAAAAAAAAGTAAAAAAGCAACTTTATTACTAATGTGTTTTTTAAAATTGGATAATGGTTTTGATTTCGGGAGGTAAATCATTTTGTTCATTTTGTTAATTGTTTTTTTTGTGTGTTTTTTAGTTATAGTTCAATAATTGGTTAAGAATTCTAGTGTTAATTACATATTATGAAATTATTATTTAATTTCGCTGAGCAATATATAAATTTTATACAAATTCTGTCTGAAATGTTTAAAATATTCGATGGGATACAATAATTATCGATGAAAAACACTATTGCTCGTTAAAAAGCAATATTTTTTTACTGTTTTTTGTTTTTGTATAAAATTTCTTAATTTTAAGTCATAAAAAAAGACCTCATTTAGAGGTCTTTAATTTTATTATTGAACATGTTAATAAATAACTTTTTTAGTAATAACGACGTCATTTTCAAGTTTGACTTTAACAACTAACACATTTGTTGTGTTTCTTATTTCGGATAAAATGGCTTCATGTTGGTCAATATTTTTTTTATCGACTAAAGTTTTTCCTAGTATGTCATACACCATTATTTCTTTAATAGATTGACCTAATGATTTGACATTAATGTGATCGTTTACAAAAATTGTCACTTGATTAGATAGTTCATTATCGTCAGTAGATAAAATTTGGTTTGTATAGCGCAACACAAATCTATCTAAAATTTCACCTTGATCTGCAGTAAATGTGTAAGGAACCGTTTTTAAATCGTGAATTAAATTTAATTCTTTATCTTCTAGATATATGTTTTGATTACTAAATAATCCATCTATTCCTTTGATGAAGATAGTGTAACTGCCAAAATTAGGTAGTTTAACGGCTAATGGTATTTTATCGTTTTGATCAAAGGGCACGCTTCTTCCTTGAATAATGTTTCGATCATAACCTTCCAATAAAGAATAAATACTGAAAGTAGCTTTTAAATCAACTTGCGCATCATATAATTTATCTTTTTGATTGGTTGCGCCATTAACATAGGCAATTAGTGTTGAGTTACTAGCTGTAGAGGATACTAAATCTAACCAAATTCTTCCTTCAGGGAAATTGTCGGAATTGTTGCTTACTGTTCTGTAAAACTGATCATTACGATAACTGCTGCTTCGCATTGAGTTGTTAAACGAGGCTGTCATAGAAGTTGAAGCGCTTAAAGGATTCATTAGTACAACAAAACCTTGTCCAGCTGCAATATAACCGTCAAATCCTAAGGGAGAAGAAGGTCCCGATAAATTGTACGTCAAATAATCAGTTGGATCATAGTTGTATGAATAGTTGCCGTAGAAAGGATCAGTGGAGCTTGCATTTGGCGAAATACCATGTCTCCAAATGTTAATAAAACCTTCAATTTTGGTTGAATTTGCTGATAAAAATGCATCCGCAGATATAGAGGACGGATAAGGATTTCCTAATAAGTTCCAATTGTCATCATTTTGTGTGGCATTAGTTGGTGAATACGGTGAAGGATATGACCCAACGATGTTATATGTTCCTCTTGAAATAGGAGTTGTAATGTTTCCGTTATTAGGAACTCCAATAAATGTTGAGGTGAAATTTACTGGTGAATTTATAGGCGCATTGTTAAGCCCTCTTTCAATATATCCTTTTCCAAGAACCATTGTTTCCGTTGTGTTAACCCAGTTTCCGAATTCACCGATACCATTTCCAGGAATCGTTGGAACCCATTTATACAAATTTGCGTTGTTTGAAAAGGTTGAAATATTAGTAGTACTAAATCCTGCTACTGGACTTGACCAATACACATAATCGGAATAATCAACATAGGCGATTCTTTCCATATTGATATTTCCGGTATTACTTACATCATTTATTTGAATTAAATTTCCATTATTTTTAATGACGAAATTTCCATTTGCATTCACATTTATAAAATCGGTTACGACAAATGCCCCATTTGAGGCTATTTCCAGATTCCCATTACTTGGGATATTTACAGCAAAAGCATATGCAACTGAAGGACCTGAAATTATTGGACTAAATCCAACATTAGTTATCGTAACACAATCTGTTGCGGTTGGTACGCCATTAGGCGTCCAGTTAGTAGGAGCAAACCAGTCAGAAGTTATTCCGTTCCAAGTTTTACCTGAGGATATAAAACTAACACTAGCACTCGAGTTGGAAACACAACCGCCACTATTAGTAACCGTGAAAGAATAATTTCCTGGAGCCAAACCACTAACAGTATAGCTACTTCCACTTCCCGAAATTGCTCCTGGATTTATGGTCCAGTTTCCAGATGGTAAGCTGTTTAATTGTACACTTCCAGTTGGTAATGCACATGTGGGTTGTGTAACCGTACCAATAGAAATTGCACTTGGTTGTGGATTTACAATTATAGAAATAGTTTCGTAATTGCTATAGACATTTCCGCTGTAAGTTGTTGTACAGGTAAGTGTGGCAGTATAAGTTCCTAGTATCGCATTTGGTATTATAGGGCTTTGTAAAGAAGAACTACTATTGCCTCCACCGGGTGCTACAATTACCCAACTATAGGTTACAGCTGTTCCAAATGTTCCGGCATAACTTCCTAAAAGAGTAATTGAACTACCTTCACATGCGGGTGTACTTGAATTTGGTGTAGCGTTTAAAGTACCATCTCCAGCCATCACTTCATTAAAAGTTAAAGCTGTTGTTCCGCCACCATTGCAATACGCATACACAGAAGTACCAATGTGAATGTCCTGATTGTGATTGCAATCTCCAATAAGTCCGAAATAATCAGGATCTGGAATAGGGTCTGAAGTTACATAAAGCACACCATTTGATGGCAGAATTAAATCAACCTTATTCAAAAATGTAATCGTACCCAAAAGCGGGGTGACCGAAATTAACGGTGTGTTAAAAATATAGTCAGTTCCATTAGATCCGGTATTCACTCCTATTAGAGTTAAATTTCCGTTTATGATAATTGACACTATTGTGCCTGTATTTATCCCTGCAGTTCCAATGGAAATATTATGTCCTGCTTGAATTGTAACATTTTGAGTTCCCGTAGGATTTTGCCCAGGATAGGTTGAGGCAGCCATCCAACTACTACCATTGTAGTATTGCCAACTGCTCAAACTGGTCCATGGACCTCCGGGATTTACAGACCTATAGTCACCAATGGTTTGACTAAAAAGTTGAAATGAAAACAATAAAAATACTATCAAAAATAAACTAAAATGTTTTTTTCTGATGATACTTTTATTAAATAGGTTTTGGAAGTGGGTGGGGCTTGTTGAAGTAAAGTACATTTTATACATAACAGTTTCATTTAGCTATTACAAAGATACCTCATATTCTTTTATTAGATAAAATCCCACTCCTCTTTTAGCCTTGAAAATCAATCAGTTAGTCGATTTTAGTGCAAAATTTGGAAAATTAATAACATTTAAGTTTGTTTTTTACGATTGTAATTTCCTTTCAGTTTGATGTTTAATAAAATCTTGCTTCAATTTTTTATTGTTTTTGTAAAGTGATTTTTTTTAAAGTTAAAACACAAAAAAAGGCCCAACAAATTTGTTAGGCCTTTTCTATTTTTTATAATAAGTAAGTTTATTTCTTAGTTACTATTTTGTTTTAGGTTTTTCATTCTCTATTGTTGTAGCTTCCATCTTTTTTACAGGAATTGAAGCTGCCATTTTACTTCTGTCTTCTGACATTTTTTCAAAGCGTACTTTATTACCATCATAATAAATAGGAGACCCGGAAGTTTTTGTATCTGCTTCATTGTGCATTACACCCTCCATTTTAGTATCAAAATCATTAGCAAGGATTTCACTAGAAATGGTTACTCCGTTTTCGTATCCTTTTTTGGTTCCGATAGCAGTCCAGTTGAAAGAAACATTACTTGTACCACGAGCGTTTTCTTTTACATAAAAACCACGACTAGTGATTGATTTGATAAATACACCATTAGATTCTCCTACTGGAGTGATAGTGATATTTATAGCATCGTTTGATTCTATATTTTTGTCTAATTCTGATGAGCTAACCGATTCGATAAAAGCTTGGTTAAAAGCAACAAATGTTTCTCCGTTGGTTAATTTTGCTTTTCCTCTTGTAGTAACATCTACACTAGTAGAGGTTGTTGCATAAGTAGCAGTTCTTTTGTTTCCATTTTCGGTAAGTTGTACAATTGGTGCATTTGTAATGGTATTTCCATTAACATACATTCCAAACTCTTCTCCTTGCGAAACCAAACCATATTGCTGCCCTTTTATGTAACCACCCATAAAACCCCCATTGGCACCTATTCCTATACCATTGTTTTGCCCTGCTGACGCCATTCTTCCCGTTCCTGTACCTGGAGCCGCACTTGAATAAGTTCCAAATAAAGTTCCTGCAGAGTTTTTGTAACCTAAAATTCCAAAAGTACCTGTGGTTCCTGAGAATCCCATAACACCACCAGATCTATTTGGGATTGTAGATGAACCAATACTAGAATCTCTTAACACATCTCCAATTACACCAAAGAAATAAGCATCAGTAGTAACGATCTCTTTTGAAGCAAACGTACCAGATACTCCAGATAGCGAAGAGTTGGCAGCTGCCACCAAAGGACCTGCATAACCACCCGTTCCTTGTCGAATGTTAGATTGTATTCCTATAACACCAGCCACATCTTGGTTACCAGCCGCAGCTTGAGAAAGACTTGCATAAACCGCTCCTGCTGAACTTGTATTTGTAGCGCCGGTAGACTGTGCATAGATACCGTTACCGCCATTTACATTTAGAGCCACCATTCCGCTACCTGTTAAAGAATCTGCTTGCCCTTTAACTCCTGTTCCGGTTGTAGTGGTAGATGCTGTAATGTCTCCAAGTACCCCAGTT
>JAULXA010000099.1:0-1555 GCA_032118875.1 Flavobacterium sp. | reverse complement strand
GTTGTGTTGGCAGAAGCGTGTACTTTATTTGCAATATATTTTAAACCTTTTGGTCCGTGATAAACCGCATACATTCCAGCCATAACCGCTAATAAAACCTGAGCAGTACAAATGTTTGAAGTCGCTTTTTCACGTTTAATATGTTGTTCACGAGTTCCTAATGCCATACGTAAGGCACGGTTTCCGTTTACGTCAATTGAAACACCAATAATTCTACCTGGCATCGAACGTTTGTATTCGTCTTTTGTGGCGAAGAAAGCGGCGTGAGGTCCACCGTAACCCATTGGAATTCCAAAACGTTGCGTAGTTCCAACTACAACAGCAGCGCCCATTTCACCTGGAGATTTTAATTTAGCTAAAGATAAAATATCAGCAGCAACAGCTACTTTAATTTCGTTATCTGCGGCTTTTGCTATAAAAGAAGTATAATCGTTTACTTGACCATATTTACCTGGATATTGAAGAATTGCTCCGAAGAATTCTTTAGAAAAATCGAAAGTTTCATGATTTCCAACTACTAATTCAATCTTAAGTGGCGTAGAACGAGTTTGTAAAACAGAAAGTGTTTGTGGTAATATTTCTTCTGAAACGAAAAATTTAGTTACGTTGTTTTTCTTTTGATCGCGAGAACGCACATCGTATAATAATGCCATAGCTTCCGCAGCAGCAGTAGATTCATCTAATAAAGAAGCGTTGGCAATTTCCATTCCAGTTAATTCGATAACTGTAGTTTGAAAATTTAAAATCGCTTCTAAACGACCTTGAGCAATTTCTGCTTGGTAAGGCGTGTAAGCGGTGTACCAACCTGGGTTTTCAAAAATATTTCTTTGAATAACTGCAGGAACAATTGCTGGGTTGTATCCTAAACCAATATATGATTTGAAAACTTTATTCTTTTTACCTAATTCTTGAATATGATTTAAGTATTCATATTCTGTCATTGGTTCATCTAAATTTAATTCGTTTTTAAGGCGAATATCAGAAGGAATAGTTTCGAAAATTAATTGATCTACTGAATCCACTCCAATAGTTTGTAACATGTGGTTTAAGTCTTTTTCACCTGTACCAATGTGTCTTAAAGCAAAAGCATCTGTTCTCATTATATATAAAATATGTTGTGTTTGAATTTGGTTTACAAAAGTAATTATTAATCTGTTAAAAATAATCGCTTTTTAATTGAAATTTTGTGATTTTTATCAACTAATAAGGCTTGTTATTAACACTTTGATTATTTTTGTTGAATGGTGGTATTGAAGAAAATATTTGATTTTTACATTAAAAGCAGTTTGCATGTGGCTTTGTCGGCTTATGCATTGGTTTCCATGACGATGTACTTCTTCAACATATCAGAAAATTTTGAAGTGAAAGCTTTTGCTTTTTTTGGCACCATAGTAGGTTACAATTTTGTAAAATATGATGCCTTGGCAAGGTTAAACAAAATTACAATTAGGAAAGAATTACGATTAATTATCGCCTTAAGTATTTTTAGTGCTTTAGCGAGTTTTTATTATTTTTTAAAATTGCAACTCATCACACAAACTTTCGGAATTCTTGT
>JAULXA010000098.1:0-11426 GCA_032118875.1 Flavobacterium sp. | reverse complement strand
TTCAATAGCTCCAGCAGCTCCTAACAAGTGACCTGTCATAGATTTTGTTGAATTAATATTAATGTTTTTCGCGTGTGCACCAAAAACGTGACTAATCGCTTTTAATTCGGCAACATCTCCTAATGGAGTTGATGTTCCATGTGTGTTGATATGATCTACATCTTCAGGTTTCATTCCGGCATCGCGTAACGTGTTTTCCATTACAGCGATTACTCCAATTCCTTCTGGATGAGGAGCGGTTAAGTGATAGGCATCAGATGACATTCCGCCACCACCAACTTCACAATATATTTTAGCACCACGTGCTTTTGCGTGTTCGTATTCTTCAAAAACTAAGGCACCAGCACCTTCTCCTAAAACAAATCCATCTCTGTTGGCATCAAATGGTCTTGAAGCTGTTTCAGGCGATTCATTTCTTGTTGATAAAGCTTGCATAGAGTTAAATCCACCCATACCGGCAATGGTTACAGCAGCTTCAGATCCACCAGATACAATCACATCACACATTCCTAAACGAATGTAGTTGAAAGCGTCAATCATAGCGTTTGCTGAAGAAGCACAAGCAGAAACAGTTGTATAGTTTGGACCCATAAAGCCATTTCTCATAGAAATATGAGCTGGAGCAATATCGGCAATCATTTTAGGAATAAAGAAAGGATTGAAACGAGGCGTTCCGTCACCTTTAGCATAACTTAGTACTTCTTCTTGGAACGTTTCTAAACCTCCAATTCCAGCACCCCAAATTACACCCACTCTTTTTTTATCTACATTTGAATCTAAAATTCCAGCATCTGCAATAGCTTGCTCACCAGCTACAATAGCATATTGAGCAAATTTATCCATACGTCTTGCTTCTTTTCTATCGATAAATTCTTCGATATTGAAGTTTTTTACTTCACAAGCAAATTTTGTTTTATGTTTTTCAGTGTCATAATAAGTAATTGGTGCTGCACCGCTTTTACCGCTAATTAAAGCATTCCAATATTCTTGAATGTTGTTTCCAATTGGAGTTAAAGCTCCAAGTCCTGTAACTACTACACGTTTTAATTGCATAAATATTTTTTTAGTTATATAGAAAAACCCAATGTATCATATTATAAATATAAACATTGGGTATTACATAAATGTCTTATGTTGAATGATTGTAATACAATCAATGTTTTTACAAATCTAAACAAAGATTTTTAAAAACAGAAACAAAAATAACAACATCCGTATAAAAATAAATTTACACGGATGAATGGTTATTATTTCTTAGCTTCTTCGATGTAAGAAATTGCTTGACCTACAGTAGCAATGTTTTCAGCTTGGTCGTCTGGAATTTGAATATCAAATTCTTTTTCGAATTCCATAATAAGCTCTACAGTGTCCAATGAATCAGCACCTAAATCGTTAGTGAAGCTTGCTTCTGTTACTACTTCGTTTTCGTCAACACCTAATTTGTCCACGATAATCGCTTTTACTCTTGATGCAATGTCTGACATAATTTTTAATTTTTAATTTATTTGTTGGCAAAAATAAAAAACTTTATTTTAAAACAACATTTTTGTTAGTAAATATAACTACGAATTTATAAAAAAAACTTTCAATAGCCTAATTCTCTAAGCTTTTCCTTTAAATTAATTTTTAATTTCTTCTGTTTTTAGTGTCTAAACCTAAAGGAATTTATACTTTTGTGTGAAATTTAGACGATTTATAGTTGTAATAAGTTGAAAAAAAAGAGATTTAAATGAAAAAGATTGTACTTTTTGCTTCGGGCAATGGTTCTAATGCAGAAAACATAATGGCACATTTCGAGAAATCGGGTCAAGGAACTGTAGTCGGTGTGTTCACAAACAATTCACATGCCAAAGTGATTGAAAGAGCCAAAAAATTTTATGTTCCAACTTATGTTTTCAACAAAACCGAGCTTTCAGGCGATACGGTTTTAAACAACTTGCAAGAATTACAACCCGACTTAATTGTATTGTCTGGTTTCTTGTTGAAATTCCCCGTTCATATTATAAATGCCTTTCCGAATAAAGTTATTAATATTCATCCCGCTTTGTTGCCAAATTATGGAGGAAAAGGAATGTACGGCATGCATGTGCACAATGCCATTTTAGAAAATAAAGAAAGAGAAACCGGAATTACCGTTCATTATGTCAACGAGCATTTTGATGAAGGCGAATTTATCTTCCAAGCTAATGTAAATATCGAAAATTGTACTTCGGCGGAAGAAATCGCACAAAAAATTCACGAATTGGAAATGGAACATTTTCCGAAAGTAATTGAAAAGTTAATATAAATATAAAGAGCCAAGTATAAAGTAAAAAGGAATAAATTAAAAGTAATTTTGCCATAACCCATAACCCATAACCCATAACCCATAACTAAATGTCCTACCAAGTTCACATATTCACAGATGGCGCTGCCAAAGGAAATCCAGGTCCAGGTGGTTATGGTGTGGTGATGGAAATGGTGGGCTCACCGTATAAAAAAGAATTTTTCGAAGGATTTAGACATACTACAAATAACCGAATGGAATTATTAGCAGTAATAGTAGGTTTAGAAAAATTGAAAGCACCTAAAACCAGCGTTTTGGTGGTTTCTGACTCTAAATATGTGGTGGATTCTGTAGAGAAAGGTTGGGTTTTTGGTTGGGAGAAAAAATATTTTAAAGACCGAAAAAACCCCGATTTATGGATGCGATTTCTAAAAATTTACCGCCAACATAACGTGAAATTCATGTGGGTAAAAGGGCACAATAGTCATCCACAAAACGAACGTTGCGACGAATTAGCCGTTATGGCCTCGCAACAAAAAAACTTGAATGTGGATACTTTTTACGAAACCGAAGAACAAAAATTGATGTAAAATGACTCTATCAAAAGCACTAATTGCCAATAATTATAATGTGTTTAAACAAAGTTTAATTGCTCTTGTTACTGTTGTTGTTATGGCTAGTGGTTGCTATTTTTTTTCTGGATTTTTAGGTTATAAAGTTGTTGCATTTATATTGCTTATGACGGTTTCCGTTTTGGCGATGCTATTTGAAATCGTACCCGTTTTAATTGCTGCAACGCTTAGTGCTTTAATTTGGAATTTCTTTTTTATCAATCCGATTTATACCTTTCACATTAGCAATTCGGAAGATATGCTGATGTTTTTAATGTATTTTTTAGTGGCTTTTGTCAATACGGTTTTAACTTTCAAAATTAAGAAAATAGAAAAAAAAGCGAGAGATAAAGAAGAAAAAGAAAAAACATTAAAATTGTATAACACACTTTTAAATTCACTTTCACACGAATTAAGAACGCCTATTTCTGCCATAATTGGTTCCGTAGATATCCTTCAAGAATCAGATGCCAAATTAAGTTCGGACAACAGAAAATCCTTATTGAATGAAATTGAAATCGCAGGTTTAAAATTAAATGATCAAGTGGAGAATTTGTTAAATATGAGTCGACTCGAATCTGGAATTTTAAAACTAAAAATGGATTGGTGCGATTTAAACGAACAAATCCGATTGGTCATTCGAAATCATTTTTTATCGAATCCAAGAATTATCTTTCACGACCAAGAAAATTTTCCAATTTGTAAATTAGACATAGGTATTTTTGAACAAATTCTAATCAATTTAATCAGAAATGCACTTTATTATACAGCAGAAAATTGTACAGTTACTATTTCTATGAAACTCACAGGCAACCTTTTAAATGTAACAATTGAAGATAACGGATTAGGGATTCCAAACGAACACATTTCTCAAATCTTTGATAAATTTTATAGAGTACCACATACCATAACTGGCGGAACGGGTTTAGGTTTGTCAATTGTAAAAGGTTTTATAGAAGCGCACAACGGAACAATTGAAGTAAAAAATACTATTCCGAATGGACTTAAATTTGATATTTTTGTACCCGTTGAAATTACGTATGTAAACCAGCTGAGAAATGAATAGAGCCGAAATACTTGTCATTGATGACGAAGCGCAAATTAGAAAATTACTCGAAATTACTTTGGAGAGTAACGACTTTAAGGTGATTCAAGCAGAAACGGGTAAGCAAGGCGTTTTGTTAGCCGCCAATCATGCACCCGATTTAATTTTGTTAGATTTAGGTTTGCCCGATAAAAGCGGACACGAAATTTTAAAGGAATTACGAACTTGGTATACGAAATCCATTATTATTCTTTCCGTAATCGACCAAGAAGAAGATATTGTAAAAGCTTTAGATAATGGCGCTACCGATTATTTAACGAAACCTTTCAGAAATGCCGAATTAATGGCGAGAATTCGTGCAGCGATCCGAAGAAATTCCTCTGAAAACAATGCGGTAATTTCTCAATTTAACGATTTAGAAATTCATGTCGTTGCTCGAACCGTGAAAAAAAACAATGAATTTCTGAAATTGACTTCTACAGAATTCAACTTACTAGCACTTTTCATTAAAAACGAAGGTCGCGTACTCACACATCAATACATTTTAAAAGAAATTTGGGGCGTAGGTTCACAAACCGAAACACAATATTTACGTGTTTTTGTAGGCACACTTCGTAAAAAAATCGAAGAAAATCCCAATCATCCAATACACATTATTACCGAAAGTGGTGTAGGGTATCGTTTTCAGTAAAAGTTTATAATATCATTTCGTCAATTCGAGTGTTCCGATGAAGTAGGAATCGGAATGTATCGAGAATAAGAAATGTTTCATTAAAAAGGTTCTCGATACATTTTTTGTTCCATTTCATTGCTCAAAAAACACTCGAACTGACGTTTATTATTAAATACTCTAGAAAAAAATCTTTATATTTTCTTTATACCAACCCTTCGTTTCTTTATATTTTACCAATAGCTTTCGCCCGAACTTTGTACCATAAATATTTAAAAATAGTATGGAAACAAAAAACGGGTTCTCAAATAAAGTCACAGCAGCCACTTTATTGGTAGCATTAGGAATTATTTATGGAGATATCGGAACAAGTCCGCTCTACGCATTAAAAGCGGTTATTGGAACAAGAAAAATTGATGAAATTTTAGTGTATGGTGGACTTTCAGCCATCTTTTGGACACTAATTTTACAAACATCCATCAAATACATTTGGCTGACTTTAAAAGCCGATAACAATGGCGAAGGTGGAATTTTCTCCTTGTACGCATTAGTAAAAAGATACGGAAAAAAATTAGTGATTCCAGCTGTATTAGGTGCCACCACACTTTTAGCCGATGGAATTATTACACCACCAATTTCTGTAGCTTCAGCCATTGAGGGTTTAGGAATGGTAAACGGTTTACAAGGAATTATAGTGGCAGGGAATAATGTTGTGGTTGGTTTAGTCGTTGTTATTTTATCTTTACTTTTCTTTTTTCAACGTTTCGGAACACAAGTGATTGGGAAGTTTTTCGGACCCATTATGGCGGTTTGGTTTAGCATGTTATTAATTGTTGGAATTAGCCAAATTATCAACCATCCAGATATTTTAAAAGCGCTAAATCCGTATTATGCGTATGAAATGCTAACTCAATATCCAAAAGGATTTTGGTTGTTAGGTTCCGTATTTCTTTGTACAACTGGAGCGGAAGCTTTGTATTCAGACTTAGGTCATTGTGGAATCAAAAACATTCGTATCAGTTGGATTTTTGTAAAAACAAGTTTAGTCGCTTGTTATTTAGGACAAGCCGCTTGGTTAATGCATCAAAATGAAGCCTTTTTAAATGGTAGAAATCCCTTTTTCGAAATTATGCCAGATTGGTTTTTATTGCCAAGTATTATCATTGCAACTTTAGCAACAGTAATTGCTTCTCAAGCTTTAATTAGCGGTAGTTATACCTTAATTAATGAAGCCATCAACTTAAACTTTTGGCCAAGAGTTGCGGTGCGTCAACCTTCAGAATTAAAAGGACAAATTTATATTCCAAGTGTCAATAATGTACTTTGGTTTGGTTGTGTGTTAATGATTTTATACTTCCGTTCTTCAGAACATATGGAAGCGGCATATGGGTTTTCGATTACCATAACCATGATGATGACCACTTTATTATTAGGTTATTTCTTGAGATTTAGATTGAAATGGAATAAATATGCTGTTTTTTTAGTAGTTGGATTATTTGCGATAGTAGAAACCTCGTTTTTTATTGCGAATGTGGCTAAAATTAAAGAAAGATGGATGTTCTTGTTTTTCGAATTAGGTATTTTTATGATTATGTATGTTTGGTTTAATGCTAGAAAAATCCATAACCGATTTACCAAATTTACCGAATTAGGAAAGTACAGTAAGCAATTAGCTGAATTAAGCGAAGACGATAGTATTCCTAAATTCGCAACTCATTTAATTTATCTTTCTAAAGCGGACAGAAGACATCAAGTCGAAGAAAAAATCATCAAATCAATTTTCTCAAAAAAACCAAAAAGAGCAGATGTATATTGGTTTTTACATCTTAACAGAACCAACGAACCTTATACGTTAAGTTATAATGTTTCTGAATTAATTGATGATAAAGTGATAAAAATAAACATCAATGTTGGTTTCCGAATTCAACCCAAAACCGAATTGTATTTCAAAAAAATCGTGCAAGAATTAGTCGCAAATAAAGAATTGAATTTGCACATTCGACCAGATGGTTCTTCGAAATATAATGACGAACCCGATTTCAAATTTATAGTTATTGAAAAATATCTTTCCGTTGAAAATGAATTCAAAATTAAAGACAGTTTACTATTAAACAGTTACAAATACTTGAAAAATTTTGGCATTAGTGATGAAAAAGCTTTCGGTTTAGATAAAAGTGATGTGATCATTGAACACGTTCCATTATTGTATCAACCGATTTCAAAAATTGATTTAATACGAAAAGAAGATGAACACAGATAAATCGAAAATTTTGTATAACAAATTAGATGAAGTTCAGAACAAAAAAGTGAAACTTCAACTAATTAATAATGAAATCAAATCGGGTTTTTTAATTGGTTTTTTTCATGGCGAAAATGAATTTATCGAACGATGGATTTTTCAAGAAGCCGAAGAACTAATTTTTAATCCAGAAGAAGGAGAAATAATCAAACAAAAAGACATCTCAGAAGTTTTCTTCTTCGATGATAACTCTCAAATAATTTTCTAAAATGAACAGAATAATAATTTTTACACTGACACTTTTTGCATCAGTCTTTTCAAATGCACAAACCGAAACGGATTCTATAAAGAAGAAAATCCCTTTTGAAAATTACAATACAACTTGGATCAACGGACAAAATCGCCAAAAAGATTTTCCATTAGTTTTAAAAGACAATGATGGAGAGACTATTTTAACAGGTGTGATTTATTTAGACGGTCATTTCAATTATAATTTCGCACAACCAAAAGACAATACGCAAACTATTTCAGCTGTTACCGCAAGAAGTAATGAGTTTAGTTTGGCTTTAGCTAGTATTGGAATTGAATCGAATTATAAAAATACGATTGGACGTTTGTGGTTGCAAACTGGAAGCATGTTGAATATTGTTCAAGAAACAGATGGTTCTGTAAATAGAGGAAGAAATACAAGCACTGGAAATTTAAAATTCATTAGAGAAGCAGCAGCTGGTTATCATTTCGATGTGAATTATGGTTTAAATGTGGAAATGGGAATTTTTATGAGTTATATTGGTTTAGAAAGTTACCTAACACAAGAAAATTGGAGTTACCAACGAAGCATGGTTTGCGATTTTACCCCTTTTTATTTTCAAGGTGCGCGTGTGCAATATTATCCAACAAAAAATTACAGAACTGAACTTTGGATTTTAAACGGTTGGCAAACGTATAACAGTTGGAGCAATCATCCTGGAATTGGGAATTCAAATTATTATCGTCCGAATGAAAATTTACAGTTGGTGGCCAATTTCTACTACGGAAAAGACAGTAAAAGTGGTACGCCAGAATTATCAAACATCATGCGTTTTCATCACGACAATAGTATTGTTTATAGATATTTTAAACCTGAAAACAAAAAAAGAGGTTTGTCTCAGGCCGCTTTTAGTTTGAACAATCACTATGGTTTTCAACAAGGTGATGGTTTAAAATCTAAAGATAATTTTATGGCAGGAACTTCTTTTGTGAATCGATTATGGTTCAATGATAACAAAATTGGATTGACTACTCGTTTCGATTATGTAACGAATCCTGGTGGTTATTTGTCTTTTAATCCAGCACAACCTGGAAGTATTCCGAACGATTATGAAGTGGCGATTTCAAACGGAGAAAAATTAAATATGAAACAGTTAAGTGCAACTTTAGATTTTATGCCAAGTAATTTTGTAACGTTTAGAATTGAATATGCTTATAGAAATGCAAGTATTCCCTATTTTACTGGAAGTGGCGGAACAACTTCTCCAACTGGATTTTCAAATGATGTTTTAGATCCAACTTGGAAAGCTGATTTAGTAAAAAATGAAAACAGAATTATTTTAGCGGTGAATTTTAGAATATAACCAATAAAAAAAAGGTGTTGATTTTTTGTCAACACCTTTTTTTAAATATTATTTTTTAAATTTATTCTTGTTCTTCCATTAAACTGTTCCAACCTCTAGCTTTTAATTCAATTTTGGTATTGGCGCGAGTGACTAAATGCATCCCTTCACTTTCGGCTACCATGTGACCAATAATAGTGAAGTTTGGATTGTGTTTTATTTTTTCGAAATCTTCCATTTTAATAGTGAAAAGCAATTCGTAATCTTCACCACCGTTTAAAGCAATTGTGGTAATATCTACATTAAATTCTTCACACACATTAATTAATTGTGGATCAACCGGAATTTTTTCTTCGTATAAATTACAACCTAATTTACTTTGTTTACAAATATGCATCACTTCAGATGATAAACCATCTGAAATATCAATCATTGAAGTTGGTTGAACTTCTAATTTTTCTAATAATTCTTTCACGTCATTTCTAGCTTCAGGCTTTAATTGACGTTCAATTAAATAGGTATAATCGTCTAAAATAGGTTGGTTATTTGGGTTGACTTGAAACACTTGTTTTTCTCTCTCCAAAACTTGTAAGCCCATGTAAGCTGCTCCTAAATCTCCAGAAACCACTAGTAAATCGGTTTGTTGTGCGCCGTTTCTGTAAGCGATTTCATCTAAGTTAGCTTCACCAATTGCGGTAATACTGATGATTAATCCTTTTTGAGAAGAAGTAGTATCGCCACCAATAACATCTACATTGTAAGCATTAGCAGCTAAAGTGATTCCAGCAAAAAGTTCTTCCATAGCTTCTAAAGGGAAACGGTTTGAAACCGCAACAGAAACCGTAACTTGAGTTGGAACGGCATTCATCGCACAAATATCAGAAACATTAGACACGATAGCTTTGTAGCCTAAATGTTTCAAAGGCATGTAACTTAAATCGAAATGTACACCTTCTACTAGTAAATCTGTAGAAATAACTACTTTTTTATCTTTAAAATCTAAAACAGCGGCATCGTCACCAATACTTTTGATAGTACTTTCTTGATTAATTTTGAAGTGTTTGGTTAAATGTTCAATTAATCCGAATTCGCCTAAACTGGCAATGCTGGTTGTTTTTTGATCTTTATTTTCTAACATGTGATTTTCTTTTTTGCAAAGATAGGGATTAAAGAATCAAGTAAAAAGTAAAAAGAGCCAAGTAGAAAACAGATTGATTTTTTAATACAAACACATTTGAATTTAACATTTAAATAATAGTATTTGTAATTTCTAATAACATGGGATTTTTAGATTTGCAACTGAAAATGATAGATAAAAAAAATGATTGCAATAGTAGATAAGGATAAAAAATATTTTTGGTGGATGATGTGTTATCAAATACAATTAGGGATGATCTTTTTTTTATTAGTTTGTTTGATGTTTGTTTGTTAAGAATTTGAGTGTGTTATTTTATAAAGTAGTTCAAAGTAGTTGTGTGAATTGAAATACTTCCCTTTTCATTTAAAAAAACGTTTCTAGTAGTTTGTCGTTTTAATTTAAGTGAAGATGTTTTAAAAAGGTTGGGTTTTTCCGACCTTTTTATTTGTCTAATTCTTTCAGTTTTTCGAAAATCAAACTCGTTTCATATCCTTTTCGAAGTAAGAAATCGACGAATTTTTTATTTTTCTTTTGGCCTTTTCGTTCTTTAATTGAATTCCAGTTTTTTTCGGCAAGTGTATGAAAGTTTTCTAGATACATTTCATTGGGAAGTTCAAGCAAAGCCAAATCGATGTTTCTTTTAGAAATTTCTCTGAATTTTAGTTCTTGAACAATTCGATTTTTACCCCAACCTTTATAGTTGTGTTTGCCTCGTGCGAAACTTTTTGCAAAACGTTCTTCATCAATATATTTATTTTCGATAAGATGAACGATTACTTTTTCTTTTAGCTCTGGAATTAAGGTGAAATTTTTAAGTTTTTGCTCTACTTCTTTATGACAACGGTCTTGATAAGAGCAGTAATACTCTAATTTATTAATTACCTCATTTGTAGTAAGTTCAGTGTTTTTAGGGCTTCCCAATTTGTTAACAATTTATTCATGTAAATAATCTACAAAACTACATTTATTATTATAATTTTGTATAAATTTGTCGCCCTTTGTTTAAAAAAGACTAAGGGATTTTATAAAGATAGAAATATATATAATTTGTATGGTATTTTTTCTTAAAATACTATGCAAGCATAATATTAAACCCCCCAGATAATGAAAAATAATTACGTTACAAATGTTAGGTTACTAGTTTTTACTTTATTGTGCTCCGTTTTAAGTTGGGGGCAGATATCAGAAAGTTTTGAATCTGGTCTTCCTACAGCTTATACAGCTACTACAACTTATACTTTAGGGTCTGGTTCTTGGACAGGTCAAGCCAATGGTGTAATTAGATCAACAACTGGAGTTCAATCAGGAACGTATTCATGTCAATTAAGATCTCAGACGGGCGCACAAATTACTACTCCAAATATTACTTCAACAGTTGGTAGTGTTTCATTTTATGGCTCCTCAAGTACTACATCTGGGTCGATTCAGGTGAACTATTCAACAGATGGTGGTTTAACATGGACACCAGCAACAGGCTCCCCTTTTGCACTAACTACAGGTGCAGGTGTTTTAAAAACAGCAATAATTAATAGCGCAAGTCCTAATATACTTGTTCAATTTTACAGAACAGCTGCAACGGTATATATAGATGATATAAACATAAATACTTATTCATCAAACACCATCACAACAAGTACTACTTTAGCCGGTAGTCCATTTTGTGTAAGTAGTTCAACTGGTGCTTCGGTTTCTGTACCTTTTACAAGTGTGGGTACTTTTAATATTGGGAATGTATATACAGCACAATTGTCAAATGCCTCAGGTACTTTTGGTACGCCAATAAATATTGGAACATTATCGTTAGATGGTGTAAATCCTTCAGGAAATATTACTGCTACAATTCCAGCAGGAACTGCAGCAGGAGT
>JAULXA010000097.1:0-4463 GCA_032118875.1 Flavobacterium sp. | reverse complement strand
AATAATTACTATTTAATAGAAATAAAAAATGGAATTTTAATAGCTAAAAAATCATTTACGTTTGAGGAACTACAAACTTTTAGAAAAGAACAATTTGAAATTTTTAAGCTTACTAAAGAATACAGGAAAACTAAAAAATTATTAAAAAAGAGATATTATAAATGGGAACTTTTAGAAAACTGTATAAAAAAGAAAAATAAATGTTTAAATGAAATTGTAGATTCTTTAATTTTATCAAAAACTGAAAAATATATAAAATCATTTAAGTAACAAAAGTCAAACAATAAGTTATAATTCTATAAAGCGGCACTTGTGTCACTTTTTTATTTCCCTAAAATTCTGTAAGTTTGAAAAACCAAATTAACCTACTGTTATGCAAGAATTTTTAATATACTTCAATATGGGATTAAAGCACGTGCTAGACATTGGTGCTTATGATCATATTTTGTTTCTAATTGCTCTAATGATTCCGTATGCGTTTAAAGATTGGCAACGTGTCTTATTATTGGTTTCTTTATTTACTATCGGACATACTTTAGCGTTATTCTTATCTGTTTTCGGAATTGTAAAAATTCAAGTGAATGTGGTAGAGTTTCTAATTCCAATAACCATTCTAATCACCGCTATTTTCCATTTGTTCACCGCAGGGAAATCGGGAAAAAAAGAAAGTATCACTTTTATAGCTTTAGTTACAGTGTTTTTCGGATTGATTCACGGTTTAGGATTTTCTAATTATTTCAATACGATAATGGTTGGAACCAGAGCGGATAAGTTAATTCCATTACTTGAATTCGCATTAGGAATAGAAGCCGCACAAATAATTGTAGTGATTATAGTTTTAATTATAGCTTATTTAGTTCAAACTGTTTTTAGATTTTCAAAAAGAGATTGGGCATTAGTTATGTCGGCATTTGTAATTGGTGTAGTTTTGCCAATGATTATACAAAGTGAAATTTTTGGTTAAAGTAAATAACCTTTTGCCTTTAACCCAAAACCTTTAACCCATAGAATGAAAGAAAAGAAAAAATTAAAATACGACCAAGCCTATTTACGCATCGCAACAGAATGGGGAAAATTATCTTATTGCAAACGCAAACAAGTTGGCGCAATTATTGTTAGAGATAGAATGATTATTTCTGATGGTTACAATGGAACGCCAAGCGGATTTGAAAATTGCTGTGAAGACGAAGAAAATTTAACCAAATGGTATGTGCTTCATGCAGAAGCGAATGCAATTTTAAAAGTAGCACGTTCTACTCAATCTTGTGAAGGTGCAACTTTATATATCACACTTTCGCCTTGTAAAGATTGTAGTAAATTAATTCACCAATCAGGAATTAAACGAGTAGTATATTTAGAAGAATATAAAGACACTTCAGGTGTCGATTTTTTAAGAAAAGCCGGTGTAGAAGCCGAACATTTACAAATTATCAATGAGTAAACCGCAAAACAAATATTATGTTTTTATTCCTGTAATTATCGCCTTGTCTTTTGCAGGTGGCTTGCTATTGGGAAATAAAATCGATGTTTTGAGAAATGCTCGAATGGGTAATAAAACTGAAGGTAAATTAAAATTAAATAAACTAATCGACTTCATCGATAGTGAATATGTAGATAAAGTCAATACCGATTCTATAGTTGATTTAACCGTTACTGGGATTTTAGAAAATCTCGATCCACATTCCACTTATATTCCAAAAGACCAATTGGCTTCTGTAGCGGAAAGTATGGAAGGAAATTTCGTAGGAATTGGCGTGAATTTCTATATGTATAAAGATACGCTTACTGTTATAAAACCAATTCCAAACGGACCTTCAGCTAAAGTTGGTATCAAACCTGGCGACAGAATTTTGTTCGCGAACAACAAACAACTTTTCAAGAAAAAATACCAATCCGAAAATTTATTTCCTATTCTTAAAGGAGAAGTAGGTAGTCCAATTAATTTAACTATTTATAGGAAATCGGAAAACAAGAAATTTAAAGTCACCATTACACGAGATTTAATTCCTGTGAAAAGTATTGATGTGGCGACAAAAATCAACGACAAAACTGGTTATATTAAAGTCAACCGTTTTGCAGAAACCACTTATGATGAATTCCATAAAGCCTTAGTTTCACTAAAAAAACAAGGAATAAAAGAAGTAATTGTCGATTTACGTGAAAATGGTGGTGGCTATTTAGAAATGGCAGTAGCCATGGCTGATGAGTTTTTAAAAGACAAGCAACTAATCGTTAAAACCAAAAATAAAAAAGGAACAGAAGATTTGTCTTACGCCACAGAAAGAGGCGTTTTTGAAACAGGAAGATTATATGTTTTAATAGACGAAAATAGCGCTTCAGCCAGTGAGATTTTTGCTGGTGCGATCCAGGATAACGATAGAGGAACTATAGTGGGACGTCGTTCTTTTGGAAAAGGTTTAGTGCAACGTGAAATAAAAATGAATGATGGTTCTGCGGTACGATTAACCATTGCAAGATATTACACACCTTCTGGTAGAAGTATTCAAAAACCTTATGAAGACAAAGGTGAAAGATATTTTAACGAGTTTGAAAAACGTTTTTTAAGTGGAGAATTATATGAAGCCGATAGTATAAAAGTAGCTGATAGTTTAAAATTTAAAACTAAAAAAGGTCGAGTTGTGTATGGCGGCGGCGGAATTATTCCAGATGTATTTGTACCAATTGAAAAAAATCATAATAAAGAAGGCTTAGAATTATTACTGCAATCGGATATTATGAGTTATTATGCTTTTGAAAAATTAGATGAAAATCGTGGGTTTTTCAGTAAAATGACTAAATCAGAACTTAGAAACGAATTGTTTAAAAACGATAAGTACTTTATTCAATTCAATGAATATGTGACCTCAAACGGATTGCTTTTTAATTTATCGGATCAAAAAGAACAAGTGCTAACGTATTTGTATGCCGAATTTTCTAAGCAATTGTTTAACGATACTTCCTATTATCAAATTGTACTTCCAAAAGACAAAATGATAAAAAAAGTTTTAGAAAAGCAGAAATAATTTAAGAAAATTTTTACAAACTTTGTCTTTTACTTAACGATTGGATAGTTTTAATATTTTAATTTTGGAATGCTAAATTATAGGTATGAAAATTAAAATTACGTTACTTTTTTTGTGTTTATGTTACTTTCAAAATTGTTTTTCTCAGAACATAAAAGGAAAAGTAATGGCTAATAATTTACCAATTAACAATGTTGAGGTGATAAATATTAGCAGTAAAGAAGTAATAAATACCAATATTGAAGGTGTTTTTGAAATCAAAGCCACAAAAGGAAATTGGATTACATTTTACCATAAAAATTACGATACCGTAAAAATATACGTCGATTCGTTATTCGACTTCAATAAAAGTTTAGACATTCAGCTTTTCGAGAAATCTATAAAAATTGAAGAGGTGTTGGTAGAAAAAAAACAACCTTTTTTAAAAGGAATGAAATATGGAATGCCTGTAATTCCTTATAACAAACCAAGTGTTCATTTTAATGATGGTTCTATTCCAAATGGGATGGATTTTATTGCCATAGGTAAAATGATTATTGGATTGTTTAAAAACAAAGATAAAATACATATAAAAGAAAAAGAACCCGTTGAATTCATAGCCTTTACCAATCAAAGTTATACTACAGATTTTTTAGCTTCTAGTTTAAAACTGAAATTAGAAGAAATAGAAGAATTTCTAAATTTTTGTAGTTTCGATCCAAAAGCAAAAGAGGCCGTTCAAAATTCTGACAAAATGACTTTATTGCAATTTCTGATTTCAAAATCTGAAGAATACAAAAAAGTATATCAAAAAGAATAATTTATTCTTTCACTACGTCATGAACCTGAACGGGTTTGTTATCATTCCATAAAGTTAAAATATCTGTTGCAGCACTTGCGCCACTTCCGGCTGCAATTACAAGCTGACTTCTATGTCCAGCTAAAGTTCCAATAGCGTAAATGCCTTCGGTAACAAAATGGTCGTTATTTTCTAACTGAATTCTGTTTTTCTCTGGAGCCGCTTTTTTATGTGGAATAATGTAGTTTTCCAAGCCTTCAATCGTAAACGGATTTCCAGCACCAATACCAATCATCACTAGTTTCGATTGATACTTGTTTTTGTTTGTAGTAATTGTGAAATTGCCTGATTCTCCAGAAATTTTCAAAACTTTCTCGTTTTCAATCTGAGTAATATGTGGATAAATTTCAGATAAATGAACTAAACTTTCATCTAATAATTCACTGCCTAATTTTCCTGGCGCAATTCCGTACGCATTATTGAAGATTGCTTTTTGAAGTGATGAACTTTTCTGATGTGCAATAAGTCCAATTTTTTTATCAGCCATAAAAGATTTCTCTTTTGCCGAACCAAAAAGTAATGCTGCTGAAACGCCAGAAACGCCACCTCCAATGATTAAAACGTCAAACATGCTATTTATTTTGTTTGTTCTACTACTTTTT